>NZ_BJCE01000019.1:0-41048 GCF_005402885.1 Sphaerospermopsis reniformis | reverse complement strand
ATCAATATGTTCTTCTATTATTTCTCGACGTTCTCTTAAAGGTAAATTTTGATGTACTTCATCAACAGCTAAAGCAATATTTTCTCTTACAGTTAACCAAGGAAGTAAGGAATAATTTTGAAAAACTACCATCCGATCTGGACCAGGTTCTCTAACTTCTCTACCCTCCAAAGTCACCCCACCAATACTAGCTCTATCTAAGCCAGCAATAATATTAAGTAAAGTAGACTTACCACAACCAGAATGACCAATTAAAGAAATAAATTCACCCTGGCGAATTTTCAACTCTATATTTTTTAAAGCGATATATTTACCACCATTAGGGAGGTTAAATATTCTGTCTACGTGGTCAATTTCTAAAAAAGTCTTCATAGGTTTAGTAATGGGTAATTGGTGTTTATTTAGATCCCCGACTTCTTTTTCATGGTGTAATTAAATTATAAATAGATGTTAGAAGTCGGGGATATGAGAATTATTTGTGTTCTGTTTGCACAACTTTATCAGCAATAAAAGCCACCATTCTATCTAACAATAAACCCACAAAACCAACATAAACTAACGCAATAATAATCTCACTCAAATTAGTTTCTGTACTCGTGTTGTAGGCATCCCAAATAAACGAACCAATACCCACACCACCAACTAACATTTCTGCTGCGACAATTGCCAACCAAGATAAACCAATACCAATTCTCAAACCTGTGAAAATATAAGGAACAGTTGCCGGAAACACAATTCTCAAGAAATATTTGTCCTTACGTAAACGTAAAACGCGAGCCACATTTACATAATCTTGGGGAATATTTTGTACACCCACAGTTGTATTAATTAAAATCGGCCAAATTGAAGTAATAAAAATTACGAAAATTGCCGAAGGGTTGGCTTGTTGAAAAGCAGCGAGAGAAATAGGCAACCAAGCCAAAGGAGGAATAGTTCTTAATACTTGAAAAATTGGATCTACAGCATTATATAAAAACTTATTCACCCCAATAAATATTCCTAAAACCACCCCTACAACTGCTGCTAAAGAAAAACCTAAAGCTACCCGTCCTAAACTGGTCAATATTTGCCAACCTAAACCCTTATCACTGCCACCATTATCAAAAAAAGGCTGAATAATAAAAGGGTCCCAAGTTTCAGAAAATGTTTCAATCGGACCAGGTAACTGAAAACCAGGAATTAAACAAAGTAATTCCCACAAAACCAGAAAAATCAATAAACCAAAGATTGGTGGTATTACTTTATTTACTAAAAACTTATTAATTACCTTCTGCTGTTTACTACTAACTCTACGACTTCCAACACTAGCAGCCATTTCTTACTCCTTAATTCTCTTTTCTCTGCGCCTCTGGGTGAACCTGAAAAATTGAATAAATATACCAAAGGTAACGGGTAGGGGTAATTCATGAATTACCCCTACTACTTAAACTTTCTTAAGTTGTAAACTCTTTAAATATTCCTCCGGTTTTTCTGGATCAAATTTTACCCCATCAAAAAATGTTTCCACACCACGGGAAGAACTCGTAGGAATTTCCGCAGCAGATACACCCAAAGCTTTAGCTGCTTGTTTCCATAAATCTTCTCTATTTACCTGATCAACCATTTCTTTGATTTTTGTATCTTTAGGTAAATAACCCCAACGAATTTCTTCAGTTAAGAACCAAGTATCATGACTTTTATAAGGATAAGAAGCATTATCAGCCCAGAATTTCATCCGATAGGCAAAGTTTTCTTCCTTGCGTCCATCACCATAATCAATATTACCTTTAGACCGTTCTAAAATGTCAGCCACAGCCACATTAAAGTATTTTCTGTCAGCACAAATTTTACACATTTCCTCTTTATTTTCTGGCTTTTCACACCATTGTTGTGCTTCCATAATTGCCATTAATAATGCTTGTGCTGCGTTAGGATTTTTGTCAACCCAATCTTTTCGCATAGCAAAAGCTTTTTCGGGATGATCATTCCATAATTCACCTGTAACTAAAGCAGTATAACCTAATTTTTGGCTCACTAATTGAGCGTTCCAAGGTTCTCCTACACAAAAAGTATCAACAGTTCCTACTTTCATATTAGCTACCATTTGTGGTGGTGGAACTGCTTCTAAAACCACATCTTGATCAGGATTAATACCACCCGCAGCTAACCAATAACGAATCCATAAATCATGAGTACCACCGGGAAAAGTTATGGCAACTTTGATGGATTTTTTATCGGCTTTGGCTTTATTTACTGCGTCTTTGAGTGATTTACTTTGTAAACCAACTTTTAAATCTTTGAATTTTTCTGCAACTGAAATCGCTTGACCATTAACATTTAGCCGCGCCAATAGATACATTGGAACTTTATCATTAATGGTCATTAAATAAGGCATGGGGGTAAGAATATGTGCGCCATCAATACCACCACCAGATGAGCCAATTTTCAGGTTATCGCGTGTTACTGGCCAGGATTTTTGTTTGCTAACTTCTACATCAGTCATGCCATATTTAGCAAAAAAACCTTTTTCTTTGGCAATAATTAAAGGTGCAGCATCAGTTAAAGCAATAAATCCTAATTTAGCTTTGGTTGTTTCTACTTTTGCAGCATTACTAACTGTGGAATTGTTAGCAAGTTGGGCAGTGGAAGAAGCTGCACTATCTGTTGTTGCTGACTGAGAGTTATTAGATGAACAACCGTGCGCTATGATGGAAGTCGCTGCCGCTAAACTGGAAGTAATAATAAATTTTCTGCGGGAAATATTGCTCATTTTCAACTCTCAGTTGTTCGATTTTAGATTTTGGATTTTAGATTTATGCTAATAGAAAATCATTGCCCAGGTTTGATTGGGGTTTTCAATGATGTCTATATTTTTCGGTTTATTTAATGGGAAATTAAGGCTTCTTCCCGAACTTTTGCACCGAAGTTTTGAATGAGTATTTCTTTTAATATGGGTTGTACATCTTCACAAGGAACGCTTTTTTGTACACAAGTTCCTAGTTTAGCATCTTTACCAACTTTTCCACCCATATAAATGTCAACACCTTCTACTGTTTGCCCATTTTTACGGACTTTTGTACCCATTAAGCCAATATCTGCTACTTGGGGTTGTCCGCAAGAATTTGGGCATCCTGTCCAATGAATACGGACGGGTTTTGATAATATTAATTCCCGTTCTAATGCTTTACTCATGGCAACGGCACGATTTTTTGTTTCTATTAATGCGAAGTTACAAAATTGTGCGCCTGTACAAGATACCACTGCTCGCATTAATAAACCAGGATTAACACCAAATTTATTTAACAATGGTTCAGTTAAAAATGTGTTTAAAGCTGAATCGGGAATATTAGGAATAATCGCATTTTGTTCAACTGTAAATCTAATTTCGCCACTGCCATAAACTTCAGCTAACCGGGCAAGTTGAAACATATCATCAGCAGATAATCTACCGACAGGAATGTTTAAACCTGCATAATTTAATCCTGGTTGTTTTTGGGGATAAATCCCAATATGATCCCGTTTTTCCCAATCAATTTCGTCTTTTGGTGCTGCGGGTGTGAATGTTTTTCCCCAGCGTTTTTCTACTTCTGAACGGAATTTTTCTAAACCCCATTCATCAATTAACCACATTAACCGGGCTTTTTGACGGTTAAGACGTAAACCATGATCCCGGAATATTTCAACAATGGCTTTACATAAACTAACTACTTCTTCGGGTTTCACCCAAGCATTTAAAGGAATAGCTGCTTCACAACGTTTACCGGAGAAAAAACCACCGACTAAAACATTAAAACCAAATCCTTCTTTAAATGCTGGTACAAATGCTAAATCATTGATTTCTGCGTGAACTGAATTATCTTTTCCTCCAGTTACAGCAATGTTAAATTTACGAGGAAGATTGGTAAATTCTGGGTTTCCTTCACCTTTATTAGTCAGCATATCTTGAATTTGCTGTACTAATTCTCTGGTATCATACAACTCGTTAGCATCTAAACCAGCTACAGGATCACCTGTAATATTACGGATATTATCCATACCGGATTGGATGGCGGTCAAGCCAACGGTGTTAAATTTATTAAAGATGTCAGGAATATCTGAAAAATTGATCCCGCGAAGTTGTATATTTTGTCTGGTCGTGATATCTGCGCTGCCGTCGTCACCGTAACGCTGTATCACTTCTGCTAAAACATACATTTGACTGCTGGTGAGAATACCGTTAGGTATCCGCATCCGCATCATGAATTTTCCGGGTGTCACTGGGCGAAAAAATACACCTAACCATTTTAGGCGATGGTTGAGGTCGTTTTCGTCCATTGCTTCCCAACCAATTTTCACAAATTCGCTGATTTCGTCTTTAACTGCAAGTCCGTCTTTTTCAGCTTTGAATTTCTCGAATTTATTCAGTTTTTCGGTGGTAGTTGCTGTTTCTGTCATTATGTTGTTTTTTGGGAACAGGACTGAGTTAATTGTTTATCCGTGTTCTTATCGGTGCTGTACTTTCCACTTTTAAGAAAACAACTGATAGTAGTTTCCTGGTTGGTGGTTGTAGCAATTCGATATTGATAAGTTAAGGTGAATTTTCATCACAATTCGTATAGTGTGTTACGAAATTTCTAAAATTATGCAGAAACCGGATATTGGGGTTGCGTTTTTTGCATAACTTCTTGGTTTCTATAGGTGTAAGTGAGGATAAAGAGTAATCTTTAAAAATTTGATAGAATAGGAATAAATGATGATTTCAATGGAGGAAAGATTATGTTATTAACTCAAAATCAACAAGAATCTATGAACGAAAGAATTGAGAAAGTTGTGAAGATTTTGATGGAATAACGTTCGTTATTTAAGGAAGAATTGAATGCAGAGGAAATGGTGAAAGAGTTATGTAATTTATTTCAGCAAAACTTACCAATTGAGGAGTTTAATAGTATGTATTATCAGCAATTGAAGTCCCGTTGTAGTGGAATTATGGTGACAGAAGCAGTAGCAGGGACATTAAATGAATTAACCCCCGAACTGAGTCGTTAAATTAAGGCTACAATAAAATAAATAGCAAAATCCTCACCAATATATGGTTACATCAACACAACCCAAAACTCAAACCCTATACGATCAAGATTATTACCTGTGGATAAAAACAACTATCAACCAACTTCGCACAGGACAATTTTCTGCTGTTGATTTAGAAAACTTGCTAGAAGAATTAGAAACTATGGGTAGAAGTCAGAAGCGAACAATTAAAAGTTTATTAATTAAGCTTCTTGTACATTTACTAAGACTCAAATACTGGGAACAGGAAAGAGAACAAAATCAAGGACATTGGAAAGGTGAAATTAGAACATTTAGAATACAAATAAAAGATGAAATCAAAGATAGTCCTAGTTTAAAACCTTACATTTTGGAAATATTTGATGAATGTTATCAAGATGCTAGAAAAGAAGCATCAGATCGTTCTCAACTTCCCCTTGATAAATTCCCTGTTATTCCCATCGGCTCTTTAGAACAAATCTTAGATGAAAACTGGTTTCAGTGAAGATGATTAAAATGGGCGAGTTTTCAAAGATTATCTAATTTCCCACCCTGGTAATTACAAATTGCTGGGGATATTATACTGATTTTATTAATGGTTGAGAATCCTGGCAGAAAAGATATTTAGTTGAGAAAACCAAAGGTGAGAAAATATTGTTTTCAATGTTGCCTATGTTTAAGCAATATGTGAGAAATTATCATCAAAATTAACTGTTACAATTAACTTAACTACATTGTGCTATAATCATAATCAAATCAATTAACGGTAAAATCATGAAACTAAAAATCATTGTACATCAAGCAGAAGAAGGCGGATATTGGGCGGAAGTTCCTTCTCTTCCAGGTTGTGCTACTCAAGGAGATTCTTTTGAGGAACTTTTACAAAATTTATATGAAGCTATTGAAGGCTATTTATCAGTAGATATCAATGATATTCAACTACAAGATAATGCTAAGGTTTTAGAAATAGCTATATGAAATCAATGACGGGTAAGGAATTAGCTAAAATCTTGGAAAAACATGATTGGGTATTAATTAGAATCCAAGGAGGTCATCATATTTATGGTAAACTGGGTATGAATGTAAAAATATCTGTGCCTATTCATGGCAATAAAGATATTAAAATAGGATTACTAAGACATTTATTAAAACAAGCGGAATTATTTGATTATCTTGATTAAATTCACGACAAAAATTAATTTATGAGTAATAATAAACAATAGTCAAAAATCAAACCATAAATTACAGCATCTATGAAACGTCGTGAATTTTTCAACTGGGTAGGTTTAGGTTTATTAGCAAGTTCTTTACCTGTAGCGATCGCAGCTTGTACCACAGATACAACCACAACTGCATCTTCCCCTTCTCAGGGTGCTGCTAAAGACTGGCAAAAAATCGGTACTGTAGCAGACTTAGACAAAACAGGGCAATTATTAGTACCAGAGTCACCAGTAGGTGCAGTGTTGGTAGTTGGTACATCTAAAGCTGCAAAAAATTTAATTGCTGTTAACCCTACCTGCACTCATCAAGGTTGTACTGTTGCATGGAAAACAGATAAAAATCAGTTTGTCTGTCCCTGTCATGATGCAAAATTTGCCCGTGATGGTAAAGTGCAAGCAGCACCAGCCGAAAAACCACTAAGAACCTACCTGGCTAAAATTGAAAACGATTCTGTGTTTGTTAAACCAGCTTACTAAAGATTTTTATTACTCAATCAAGCATCAAGATGATTTTATTCTGTACGGGTTTAGCAATGCTAAACTCCTACTGAATTTTGACTGCAATATCAGAAATTTTTACAAAATTTTGTATCATAATCTACTAAAATAATGTAATCAACTTGTTAACTTTGTTAAGTTTATTAAAATTGAGAATGTAATTCCTGCTACCTATGCGTTTAGAGCAGTTACAAGCTTTTTTGGCGATCGCCCAAACTGGCAGTTTTCAACAAGCTGCTAAAAAATGTGGTGTCACCCAATCTACAATTAGCAGACAAATTCAAGGTTTAGAAGCAGATTTAGGTGTAGAACTGTTTCACAGAACCACCCACGCTAAACTCACATTGGGAGGTGAACGTTTACTTCCCCGTGTGCGGAAAATTTGCCAAGAATGGGATACAGCAATTTCAGAATTAACTGATTTAATGGCAGGAAAACAGCCAGAATTATGTATTGCTGCAATTCATTCTCTTTGTGCTTCTTACCTACCGCCAATTTTACAACAGTTTTGTCATGATTATCCAGAAGTGCAATTAAGAGTAACATCATTAGGAAGTGATCGCTCTCTCAAAGTCCTCAAAGATGGACTTGTAGATTTAGCAATAGTCATGCACAATCGCTTTTTGATCACTGGTAAAGAAATGGTCGTACAAACATTATATGATGAACCCATAGAAGTATTAATAGCAGCAAATCATCCCCTGGCGAAATTTGCATCTATACCCTGGAATGAATTAATTAAATATCCCCAGGTAGTATTTAAAGATGGTTATGGAATGCAGCGTTTAATTCAAGATAGATTTGATAAACTAGGAATCAAATTACCCGCAGCTTTAGAAGTAAACACTTTAGATGCTTTTCGCGGAGTAGTTCGTCAAGGAGAACTAATAGCTTTATTACCTTATTCAGCATTAATAGAAGCAAAGTTTGATCCTAGTCTTGCCGTCCGTCCCCTAGCCAATAATAGTAATTTAGGTGATAATTCTAGTTTGACTCGTCGCGTAGTCATGGTAACAACTCAAGACCGTTTACAAATTCCTCCTATTCAACATTTTTGGCAATTAGTAAGTGATAACATTCCCCCAAAATTAGAACAACAGCGCACAGCATCTTAATATTTTAGATTTTAGATTTTAGATTTTAGATTGGAAATAACTGAAGAAAATCCAAAATCCAAAATATAATCCCTATTCCCCATTCCCTATTCCCTAACTAATGACTAATACATTTAAAGAATTTATCCAAAAAGTCGGTAGCGGTAGTCATACTTCAGAAAATTTAACTCGCACTGAAGCTTATACCGCCATGAAAATGATGTTATTAGCTGAAGCTAAACCTGCACAAATTGGAGCTTTTTTAATTGCTCACCGTATGAAACGTCCCACAGGTGAAGAATTAGCAGGAATGTTAGATGCTTATTATGAACTAGGACCAAAATTACAACCAATTAATAATAATAAAATTCCCATTGTACTAGGTATTCCCTATGATGGTAGAACTCGCACTGCACCAATTAATATTATTACAGCTTTATTATTAGCATCTGCGGGACAACCTGTAATTATGCACGGAGGAATTCGCTATCCCACAAAATACGGTTTACCTTTAATAGAAATTTGGCAAAATTTAGGATTAAATTGGACTAATTTATCTCTAGAAAAAATCCAAGAAATATTTAATAAAACTCATCTTGGTTTTATTTACACACCTAACCACTTTCCCCTCACTAACGCTCTTTGGGAATATCGAGAACAATTAGGAAAACGGCCACCATTAGCGACAATGGAATTAATTTGGTGTCCTTATGCTGGTGATGCTCACATTATCGCCGGTTTTGTCCATCCACCCACTGAAGCCATGTTTCAAACTGCTTTAGATTTACAAGGCGTAAAAAAATATACCTTTGTCAAAGGTTTAGAAGGTAGTTGTGACTTACCACGCGATCGCACAGCCATTATTGGCGTGTCATCTTCCACAATACAAGAAATAGAAAGGTTACACCTTGCACCCCGTGAATATGGTTTTACCCCCAAAAACGTCCCCCTGGGTACAACCGAAGAACTCATCAAAGATATGCAGTCTGTTCTAGCTGGAAATGACAGCGAACTGATGCAAACAACTTTATGGAATGGAGGCTTTTACCTATGGCACTGTGGCATTTCTCCAGATATGCAAACAGGTATAGACAAAGCCAAAGAATTATTTAGCAGTGGTGTAGTCGCAGCTAAACTACAAGAGGTAATTGAATGAAGAATGAAGAATGAAGAATGAAGAATGAAGAATGAAGAATGGGGAACAAGTAATATTTATTCTGTAACCTGTAACCTGTCACCTACAGATAACACCATTCCTTCACAAGCTAATAAAACATTAGGAAAAGCAGACTTAACTTCATCCTGAATTTTATCCAGAAAATAATCATCATCATCTGGGTGATGGTGAGATATAATCAATTTTTTCACATTAGCACTTTGCGCTAAATCTACTGGAGTTTTCCAGAGTAATTCAGCATATTCATGATTTTTATTGGTAGGCGGAGTATAAGTAGCATTAGTAACCAATAAATCAACACCTTGAATAATGGGCAAAATCTGGTTTTGCTCTTCTATATCAAGACTATTATGTAAATCTGTAGCGTAAGCAATACTGTGGTTTGCCCAATTTACCCTGTAACCAATTGATCTCTGAGTTTTATTAATTAGTGCGGTTGTAATTTTTACCTCACCTAACTCCACAGCATTACCAGGAGTCAAGTTATAAAACAACAACTCTGATTGCATCATTTGTAAAGGGTAGGGAAAGTGAGGTTGGAGCATCTGATCACAGAGGCATTGTTTAATTGATGCACCATTGGAAGCAGCTGTACCGTAAATATGGAAGCAGTTGTCTGTAACAAATGCGGGGGCAAAAAAGGGAAATCCTTGGATACGATTTGATTGGGAGTTGGTAAAAAATAAATGGGCTTCTAGTACCTGTTGTTGTTGTTGCCAAGTTTTTCCCAAAATGCGTAAACCAGTACCTCCATCAAAAATCAAGCGTTTTCCTGCTACGTATATTTCTACACAAGCAGTATTACTACCATAGCGGCAGGTGTGACTGTTTGGGGTAGGAATTAAACCTCGTACACCCCAAAATTTAACCCAAAACTCCCCAGCAGGGTGATTGAGCGGAGGAGTTAATTGATCATTGACGTAGTTTTGGGAATCAGAACGCTCAAGATTTGACATTTTCCTTGAACTTAGAGCTTACTGAGCAGATCATCGTAGTTTCTTACTTCTAACATCCGGTTTTTTTCGTCCACAATGACAACCGTAGGAGAGTAATGTTTTAACTCCTCTAGTGTAAACTGCCCGTAAGCCATTATAATCAAGCGATCGCCTATAATGCCTAGCCTTGCGGCCGCTCCATTTAACTCAATGATTCCTGAGTTAGCTGGAGCCGAAATTGCATAAGTAATAAAACGCTGGCCATTAGCATTATTCACTACTTGTACTTGTTCATAGGGTAAAATACCAGCTTTATCTAAAAGAACTTGATCGATACTGATACTACCCACATAGTTAATATTTGCCCCTGTGAGGGTACAGTTATGAATTTTAGCCAAAAGGAGAGTGCGCTGCATTTCGTTTTGGGTTGTTCCGCAACAACCGGGAGTAGTTTTATTCTATTAAACAGGTTTGTGGTTGGTAATGGGTGATTGGTAATTGGTGATTGGGAAGAATGAATTTATTACCCATTACCCATTACCCATTACCCATTACCCATTACCCATTACCCATTAACCATCATTTATTATTTTTTAGCAGCAGCGATGCACTTTTCGACTAAGGGTGCAACCCTGTCTACATCCTGCCAACCGAGAATTTCTGTTACTTTTTTCTCCAAATTTTTGTAAGAACGGAAAAATTCAGCAATTTCTTCTAAACGGTGGGGATGGATGTCTTTGAGGGAGTTTACATTGGCATAACGTGGATCTTTGGCAGGAACACAAAGAATTTTTTCATCGCGATCGCCACCATCAATCATTTCCAAAAAACCAATTGGTCTTGCAGGAATTATACAACCTGGAAAAGTTGGTTCATCCATTATGACCATCCCATCCAGAGGATCACCATCATCAGCTAAGGTGTTGGGTATAAAGCCATAGTCATAAGGGTATTTTACCGAAGAATAAAGCACCCGGTCTAGGGCAAAAGCGTTTAAATCCTTGTCAAATTCGTATTTATTTTTACTCCCACCTGCTATTTCAATCAAAACATTAATCACACCCGGTTTAGGTTGGGCAGGAATAAGAGATAAATCCACAACAAAACTCCTTCGCTTATAGTGAGCAGGTAGCACGCAGTTTGGCTCCCCGTGTTAGATTTTAGGACAATTGTGCATCTGTTCCCAAGGCTTTAGGCAAAAAATACAGATCCCCGACTTCTGGGAGAAATCAGGGATCTGTTAATGTATGGTTAAATTAAAATTGCTACAGCACAACTAAACTGGATGTAGAAACAGTTATTTATTGCTTCTGGCTAAATCGTATGTCAGGGTTGACGGATGATGATTGGGAACAATAGGTGAAGAATAGTGGGAAATGATAAATACAGGTAGGGTCAGGGTCACGAGTGCGATCGCCGTTCCCACAATGTCTGCCACACGTTGGGAATATGTGTCGGGAGGTTTGGCAGACTGGCTATTTGAATTCATACAAAAAATTTTTTTGTTCCTATCACTTGTAGTTATACTCTTTTTCAGAGAGTTTCATTTCTATTTTAGCTATTTTTCTCAAGTCAAGCTGCTAACTTTAAAGAAACTTATCCTGTTGCAAAAATGGCATAGGAGCTTTTTATACATGGCATTTTTGTTACAAATGAAATATCAAATATCTGCTTCTTCATGGAGTAATTAATATTTTCCGGAAATTCGTTTAACTACATCAAAATCACTTGATTTAGTGATCGTAGTCACAGAATTATTAATTTTATTGTGCATTTACAGCAATTTTAGATTTTAGATTTTCTCGTTCCCAGTCTCAGACTGGGAATGCAATATAGAGGCTCGGCCTCTGATTTTACCAAAGGCAGAGCCTTTGAAAATTCATTCCCATAGAGAGTATGGGAACGAGAAGCGAGAAAATTTAGGATATGTTTGAGCTTTTATCCTTTAACATAAGCATCCATTGGTTCTTTAATAAACCGGATATAAAGATGCCTAAAAGTGGATTTAATTACACGAGGCATAGCAAAATCAATTGGCATTAAGTTATCAGGTAAACGCCAATCTTCTATTTGCAAAAGTTCAGGAGTTAAATTAGGAAAATCAATTTCACTTAATTCTGGACAAATACCCAATCTTTGAGAAGCTGCGATAGTGGGAACTTGTAAAGGATCAACCTTGAGAATTTCTAACATTGCCCGATCTAAAGCAAACACATTATCCGATGCTGCTAAAACACCTAAATCACGAGGTTCACCACCACTAGGACCATTACCTTCATGACCAACAATACCATCTAAAATTGTTAAATTGGGGTTAATTGCCCTAGCAGTTTCTACCAACATTTCTCCAAACCTTGTGGTATCTTTTCCCGCCTCAAAATGCCACCAAGCTTTCATTTTTCCAGGCACACAACCAAAGAGATTTTTCACACCCAAAGTTACAGTTAATTGCATATGAGATTTAACTTTGGGTAAGTTAATAATAACATCTGCTTCCATGGCTTCTTTTGATAATAGCAGATGATTAAAATCATCATTCACAGTTTGATAACGTTTACCGTGAAATTCCACAATAGGAATATTCAACTCTTCTAAAATTGGTAATAAACCATTAGCTGTAGCGACACCTTTAGCACTACCAAAAGCGGGACTATCTCCCAAAAATGGTTTACCTCCCACTTCCATCACCATTTCAGCCACAGCGCGGACTAATTCTGGGCGTGTGGTACATTCTTTAGTAGGACGAGAACCGGTGAGTAAATTAGGTTTTAAAAGTACGCGATCGCCCCTTTTCACAAAAGCTGCTATTCCCCCCAAAGGTTCTAATAGCGTGGTTAAGGATTCTCTTAAAGCCTCTTGTTCGTAAGATTTAGCCCGAATTAAACTAACGGCTGGTTTTGGTGTCTGCATATTTCATTAATAATTGCCTTATTATATCACAATATAGACTATTTTTAGCTAAAATTCAGGCAAGAGGTAATACATAAAACTATGTCAACTGCAATTACTGATATTGGTGCTTTGATTGATAGCGACCCTGCAAACCCAGAAGAAATTGATGCTGATATTGCAGCAGCAGAAGCAGGAGGCGATCGTATGGAAACATTACATAAGGTCAGTGAATTTTGGTATATAATATCGCCATAAGATGCCGTGAAAAAATCGCGTTTATAGCTGTCCTGACTGCGGTTATACTGAGGATAGAGATTTACAAGCAGCAAAAAATCTTGAAGGTTGGTTTGATGGAATTGATGTTCCAAAATGTTCAGATATGGCGGTAAGTTCTACCGTGTCGGCCTGTGGAGTAGGTAAACCTCTCAAGAGTCATCTTGAGACTACAATGAAGCAGGAAGTAAACAATTACCATTGTCCAGTTAAATCTAGACTTGGGTAATTTTGGGTAAGTCTTATGGAACGGAACAGACATAAGTTAACTATCTTTGACAATAATTAAAACGGAGTCCTATACCAAGATGTTTACAAAGAAAAGCTGGCAGAAGTTGAAAATATTTGCAGGTGCATTTTGTGTTATTGCTGTAACACCGTTTTGTGAAGTTAACACCTCTGCAATGGCAGCAGATACGGTAATTATCCGCTATGGTCCTCTAAAAGACTCTGTATCCTTAGCAGAGTTGAAAAAAGCTGTGGAAACTGGCAAATTACCAGATAGTTTAGAACTTTACACCAAAAGAATGACCGAGGAGCAACGCCAGTTCTTACTGGGAGGATTGAAAAACACAATCCCCATCAATGTTGTAACTTTAGATAGATTAATCAATACACAAATTGGTACGACTATTCTCAGTGATATCTCTACGGCTATTAGTCGTAAGGATCAAGCCGGGGTAAAGGCCATAAAGGCGGGATTAATTTTAGGGGCTAATTCCCCACAAGGCTTATCTGTCCTCAGTTTTATTGAGGCGTATCCTAGTAAGCACTTACAAATTAATTTGCCCCAGGCGATTAATGTACTGCGGAATTTGAATAGTGCCTTTTTCCGCACCCAGCAGTTTATGTTGGCGATCGCTCCTTTGCTTAACCCCACAGAAGTGAAATTTAATTCTGCCTTAGACCCTGCGGAAGCAGGAAAAGCAGAAGTACAAACACTTAGCTTAAGTTACAACGACCAAAAGCGACAACGACAAATTCCCGTAGACATTTACTTTTCAACTACGGCAACGGTCAATAAACCCCTAATTGTTTTTTCTCATGGTTTGGGTTCAGTGGGTACTGACTTGCGTTATTTAGCAAAACATTTGGCTTCCCATGGATATGTAGTTGCAGCCCCAGAACATCCTGGAAGTAATGAAGCTAGTAGCAATGCAGCTTACCAAGGTAAAAAACGACTAGTTGAACCCCAAGAATTTTTAGACCGCCCCCGTGATATTAGTTTTATCCTAGATGAATTGGAAAAACTCAATCAATCACCTAATAATCCCTTACAAGGTAAGCTGGCCACTAATAATGTCATGGTTGTGGGTCATTCCTTTGGAGGTGGCACTGCTTTGGCATTAGCAGGAGGTGAGTTACAAATTGATCACCTCAAACAAAAGTGTCAGCGGAACTTGGTCCAAGGGAGTTTAGGTGAGGTGGTGCAATGTGTAGCCCAAGAATTACCAGAAAAAACCTATCAATTGCGAGATGGGAGGGTGAAACAGGCGATCGCTCTTAATCCCATATCATCTCTGATGTTTGGTGATAGTGGTTTAGCCAAAATACAAATCCCCACATTAGTTTTCGCCAGTTCCGCAGATAAAACCACCCCCGCCTTAACAGAACAAGTCCTGAGTTTTGCTAAAATTCGTTCCCCAAAATGGTTAGTGGGTGTAATTGGGGCTAGTCATTTAAGTGTCAAAGACCCTGATTTTACCGTAGATCAAAGTTACATTCCCGATACTCCCATCTTGAGCCGAGAAATTACTGGTGAACAGGCTAAAGATGTGCGTAAATTTCTCTGTGCTATTACCCTCGCCATGGCTGCACAATTAACCCCTGAAGCTAGTCAATATGCGCCTTTCCTCACGTCTGAATATGCTCAAATCGCCTCAACTCGTCTTTTCCCATTTCGCATAGTCCGAGAACTTCCTCCTCAAGTTCTGGAAATGATGGCGGGTCAGTAGGTATCTGAGTATATCAAATGATTCCTACAAATGATGATAAACTTTAACTTGTATGGGGGTTTAGCACTGCTAAACCCCTACCCAATACTTTTCGGTTAAGCCCAAAACAACGAAATAACGTAGGTTGGGTTGAGGAACGAAACCCAACATTTACAAGGGTTTGTTGGGTTTCCACACGGTAAACCCAACCTGGTTATAAAGGTATAATCGCACTCATTTGTTCCAAATCTAAAACAGCAGCTAATTCTTCCTCAGTCATTAAACCCTTTTCTAAAACTATTTGACGGAGAGACTTTCCTGTTTCCAAAGACTCCTTAGCGACAGCAGCAGCATTAAGATAACCGATGTGAGTATTTAAAGCAGTAACTAAAGCCAAACTACCCTCAGCATAACCTAAACATCTTTCTTTGTTGGCAGTAATTCCTTGAATACAACTGTTAGTTAAAGCCGCAATTGTATTACCTAAAATTTCAATGCTGTGAATTAAATTATAGGCAATAAGAGGCATCATCACATTTAATTCTAATTGTCCTGCTTGTGATCCAAGAGCGATCGCCTGATCATAACCCATCACCTGAAAACATACCATTGATGTCATCTCTGCCATTACGGGATTATACTTACCTGGCATAATGGAAGAACCTGGTTGCACTGGGGGTAGTTGAATTTCCTTAAACCCGGTTTTGGGTCCAGAGTCCATCAAACGCAGGTCATGGGAGATTTTAACTAGATCCTGAGCTAAATTTCGCACAGCACCGGAAACATTCACAAACGCACCCATACTTTGCATCGCGGCCATTAAATGGGGTGCTGGTTCTAAAGGTATTTCTAATAGTTGGGAAAGTGTCTCTACTACCCGTTTCCGGTATTCAGGATGGGTATTCATTCCTGTACCCGCAGCACTTCCACCTAAACCCAAAACCATCAAATCACCGGAAGCGGTGTATAATCGGTTTTGATGTTCGCTGAGAATGTGCGCCCAAGCGCGGAAGTTTTCACCCAAACGCACGGGTACTGCATCCTGTAAATGAGTTCTTCCTGATTTAACGATATCGTGAAATTCCACCGCTTTTGCTTCTAAGGTAGAAATTGCTATTTCCAAAGCAGGGTGTAGAGTTTGGGAAAGTGCTAATAAACCACCGATGCGGATAGCGGTAGGGATGACATCGTTGGTAGACTGACCATAGTTAACATGATCATTAGGACTAACTCGTTTATAATTACCCTTTTCATCTCCCAAAATTTCTAAAGCGCGGTTTGCGAGAACTTCGTTAATGTTCATGTGGTGAGATGTTCCTGCACCTGCTTGGTAAACATCAACTACGAACTGATCACGGAGTTTACCGGCTAAAATTTCATCAACTGCTTGAATGATAGCTTTGCTAATATCTGCGGGAATACAATTTAATTCACCATTGACGATAGCGGTAGCTTTTTTGATATATAAACCTGCGTTGACGTAGGTGTGTAGAGGTTTTAAACCACTGATGGGAAAATTTTCAACAGCGCGTTGGGTTTGAATACCATAATAGACGTTGTTGGCAATTTGGCGATCGCCCATCGAGTCCCGTTCAATGCGAAAATCTGTATTGTTAGTCATAGTGAGTGTGTCGTAGGTTATCTGAAAATACAGATCATCCCACGTGAGGATGCTAAAAGCCTAATTTAGCAATCTTTTTTAGGATAAACTTGGGTTAAATACTAAAAGGTAAAAATATTATGGTAACAACACCCACTCGTAAATTAACTTTAGCAGAATTTTTACAACTACCAGAAACCAAACCAGCAAGCGAATATATTAACGGAGAAATAATTCAAAAAACCATGCCACAAGGTAAACATAGCAGATTACAAGGGAAAACAGTTAATGCGATTAACAATGTAGTTGAAGATGCTAAAATTGCTTTAGCATTTCCAGAGTTAAGATGTACATTTGGGGGACTTTCCATAGTTCCTGACATAGCGGTATTTGCATGGGATAGAATACCCGTAGATGAAAAAGGTAACATTGAAAATGCTTTTAATACCCATCCAGACTGGACAATTGAAATTCTTTCTCCAGAACAGAGTATAGCCAAACCCACCAAAAATATTTTACATTGTTTAAATCATGGTACTAGCTTAGGTTGGTTAATTATTCCCCAAGAATATAATATCATAATTTATCCCCAAAACCAACAACCAATTTATTTAGAAAATGAAACAGACATATTACCAGTTCCCGAAATAATGAAAGATTTACATTTAACATTAGGAGAATTATTTGAATGCTTAAAATTAAAATAGATAAAAAATATTCCCGACTTCTTATAAAACCTTTTTGTGTTCTTTGCGTACTTTGCGGTTCGTTAATAAAAGACCTGTAATAAAACTAAAAAATAGGGAGCATCCCAATTTTGAAAAAATAACCGCAGCAACACCAAAAACTCTCTTCTTACCTCTTACCTTCGTGTCTTTCGTGTCCTTCGTGGTTCGTTTATTTCAAGTCTTGAACTCAAACGAAAAATAAACTTACACATTTGGGATACTCCCAAAAAATAAAAAATAACAAACTTTAAAAATCATGAACATACCAAACACAATTACTTTTTCTAGACTGTTAGGAATACCATTTTTATTATACGGATTATATATACCCACACCCCAAGCTAAATGGGTCTGTTTAACCATCTTTTTAATAGCAGCATTAACAGACTGGTTAGATGGATATTTAGCTAGAAAATTAAATCAAATTACAGACTTAGGGAAATTCTTAGATCCATTAGTAGATAAACTCTTGGTACTTGCACCATTATTAGTATTAGTAGAACTAGGAAAAATCCCAGCTTGGGGAGTATTTATAATATTAGCACGAGAATTAGCCATAGCAGGTTGGCGTGTTAATCAAACCACTATCAGCGGTGCGAATATTTGGGGTAAATTAAAAACAGTCAGTCAAATTATCGCCATAGCTTTACTCATAGCACCTTTATCAGCAGCTTGGCAAATTCCGGCTTTGATTGCCTTTTGGGTATCTATAATATTAACAGTAATTTCGGGAATAATTTATCTAATACCAGCAAAACAAGAACACTAAACAAGAACAAATCAAGGATAAATAATATGTATCAAACAGATCCACCAATTCCTGCTCAAGAAACCCTCCCCACCATGTATGATCTTCCTAGTGAGTACGTGGAGGATTCAGGGTTGCCTGACGAATTTCATCTTTTACAACCGAGACTGTTAACAGATACCTTTTTACCTCCTAATTATCCCCCAGATCAGGTATTTGTAGCGTCAGATTTAAATCTTTATTATGATACTCGTAATCCATTATGGTATAAAAGACCTGATTGGTTTGCGGTGGTTGGTGTTTCTCGTTTGTTTGATCAACGAGAATTACGTTTAAGTTATGTAATGTGGCAAGAAATCATTGCTCCTCTTGTCATGGTAGAATTATTATCACCAAAAACAGAGAAAGAAGATTTAGGCAGAACTTTGAGAGAAGTTAACCAACCGCCTACAAAATGGGAAGTGTATGAAAGAATTGTCAGAGTACCTTATTATATTATTTTTGATAGATACACTGATAAATTACAAGCATTTCAATTAGTGGCGGATCGCTATGAAGAAATAGATGTGAGTTCTGGTAAAATTTGGATGCCAGGAATAGAGTTAGGTTTGGGACTTTGGCAAGGCAGCTTTGAAGGTATTGAACGTTTATGGTTACGCTGGTATGATAGCTCAGGAAAATGGATTCCTACCCCTGTGGAACTTCTGAAACAGGAAAAACAAAAGTCTGATAAATTAGCAGCGAAGTTGCGAGAATTGGGAATTAATCCTGATGATTTGTAATGAAAGGTAATTGGTAATTGGTAATTGGTAATTGGTAATTGGTAAAAATGAAATTGATTACCCATTACCCATTACCTAATTAAACAGCTTTCAAAATCTCATCATCTACAGAAAAATCAAGTTCTGTTTTATCTTGTCCACTGGCTAAATAATCATTGTTTAAAGAATCTTGTAAACCAGAAATTAAATCATATTCTGGTTGCCAATTTAATTCAGTCATCGCTTTATTTACCGATGCAAAAAAGTGTTGTACCCGCATGGGGAAAGCTTTACGTTTACCAAAATCAAACTTTTTGGGATCGTAATGTACTATTTTAAGATCAGCGGCAGATTTACCAGCAGCGATCGCACAAGCACGGGCTAAACCATCAAAAGTGACAAAGCGATCGCCTGACACATTATAAATCTCACCAATGGCTTTTTCATTACCAATCACCTGTAACATCGCCTGTGCCAGATCCTTAACATGACCTAACTGGGTAATGTGCATCCCATTTCCAGGAATAGGAATCGGGCGATCGCGGACAATTCTATCAAAAAACCAGCTTTCCAAAGGGTTATAATTCTGAGGTCCGTAAATATAAGTTGGACGAATGGAAGTAAAAGGAATGCCTAACTGTTGTAAGTAAGCTTCCGTTTCATGCTTACCTTTGTGACGACTTTTCGGATCAACAGCATCACCTTCAATGTGGGGCATTTGATCAGACTTTAAATATACCCCAGCCGAACTCATATAAACAAAATGCTTCACCCTACCATGAAAAATTTCCGCTAACGGTTGAGTATCAGCCAGTTCCCGACCATTATTGTCAAAAATGACATCAAAACTTTCCTGTGATAACTTATCCTTTAACTGAGTTGGGTCAGTGCGATCGCCTATAATCTGTCCTACACCATCAGGTGCGGGATGATTACCACGATTAAACAAAACCACATCATGGCCAGCTTTTACCAGCAGTTGAGTCAAGTAGACACCGATAAACCGAGTCCCACCAATAACCAGAATACGCATAAAATCCCAAATCCTTATAAACACAGGTGACAAAACACCCCTATTGTTGAGATTATCAGGTAATTGGTGACTGGTGATTGGTAATTGGGGACTGGGTATTGACACTCTGCGCTCCTTTAGGATCGCAGATTCTTAGTTCAACGAGTCCACTTAGCTGAGATCCCTTACGGTGTCTAACAAGCGATGAATCATAAAACTCTTGTGGTGCGGGCATCTTGCCTGCTACTGGTGTACTTCACTTATATGAAATCTGCTGTAAATAGGTCATAGCTAATATAGGACTCCTATTTGATTTTTGAACAAACTCAGTAAACCTTTATTACTTCTTTTCTGTTCCCTATTTCCTTTTCCCCGCCTCTACGAGTAAATTCATAAATCAAACCGAATTGCTATAGGTAATTAATTATATTTTTCCCAGTCACCAGTCACCAGTCACCAGTCCCCAGTCACCAGTCCCCAGTCCCCAGTCCCCAGTCACCAGTCCCCAGTCCCCAATTAATATGTCTTCAAAATATGCCTTAGTTCATGAGTGGCTAACACCCAAAGCCACAGGAGGTTCAGAACTCGTAGTCAAGGAAATATTAAATTATGTAGATGCTGATTTATATGCCTTAATAGATTTTGAATCTACCAACCCAGAAAGTTATCTTTACCAGCGTCAGATAGGCAAAACCTTTCTGCAACATTTACCCTTAGCCCGTCAAGGGGTACAAAAATATTTACCATTGTTACCATTAGCAATCGAACAGTTAGATTTGCGTCAATATGAGGTAATTTTATCTTCATCCCATGCAGTAGCTAAAGGAGTCCTCACCACTCCAGATCAACTGCACATTTGTTATTGCCATAGTCCAATGCGTTATGCTTGGGACTTGACCTTTGATTATCTCAACCAAAGCAAACTAGGAAAAGGTGGAATTGGATGGATCACAAAATACTTATTGCATAGTTTACGTCAATGGGATGTATTGAGTGCCAACCGCGTTGATTACTTCATCGCCAACTCCCAGCATACAGCCCGCAGGATTTGGCGTTGCTATCGCCGAGAAGCAAAAGTCATTTACCCACCAGTAAACATCGAAAACTTGCCCTTCTGCGCTGAAAAAGAGGATTTTTATCTGATCGTTTCCCGATTGGTGACTTATAAACAAGTATCCTTGATTGTTCAGGCTTTTAATCAACTCAAACGACCATTGGTGGTGATTGGTACAGGACCGCAAATGAAACAACTGCAAGCGATCGCCAGTCCTCATATCCAAATACTCGGATGGCAACCTGAGGATATGGTAAAAACCTATATGGCTCGTGCCAAAGCTTTTGTATATGCAGCTTGTGAAGATTTTGGCATTGCCTTAGTAGAAGCACAAGCTTGTGGTACTCCTGTTATTGCTTATGGTGCTGGTGGTGCTTTAGAAACCGTGCGAGATATTCGCACTTGTATGGACACCGGAACAGGTATATTCTTTAAAGAACAAACAGTAGCAGCTTTGGTGGAGGCCGTAGAAAAGTTTGAAGCCGATCAGGATTTTTTAAAATCTGAGTATATAAAATTACACGCCAGTCAGTTTTCGAGACAGGTTTTTGCAGATCGTTATCTCGATTTCCTGAATCAGTGTCAAGAAAAAAGACCTTCCCTGAAATAATATTCAGGATTTTTGTATTTATTTTCCAAGCTTTTGGGAATTTCCCCCCAGAATCACTGCCTTTTAGCTTTAAGATTGGGACTATGTGTGGTGTGGATTATTAAGGAGTATGATGACTGCCCAGAGTTCACTTCTCTCCGGCAAGCGATACCCACGTAAAGATGCTAATGCCTCGACGCATACTTTAGTCAAACGTGGTCAAAAATCAAAACCGCCCAAGATCAAACCCAGAGGTTTATCTGATCAGGGTTTAAACGGAGAGTTAGCCAAACGACTGTTCGATATTGCATTTTCTTTGTCGGTTTTGATCTTGTTTTTCCCGATATACATAATCTTGGCCTTACTGATTGCTGTAAGCTCACAAGGTCCAATTTTTTATATCCAAGAACGAGTTGGTAAAAACTATCGTCCCTTTAAATGTATCAAATTCCGCACAATGGTAACAAATGCGGATGAAATACTCGCCCAAATGATGGAAACTTCCCCAGAGTTACGTCAAGAATTTACCAGCACTTTTAAACTGAAAAAAGACCCCCGGATTACCAAAATTGGTCACTTACTGCGAATTACCAGCTTAGATGAATTTCCCCAATTTTGGAACGTTTTAAAAGGGGATATGAGTGTAGTAGGTCCTCGCCCCCTAGTAGCGGAAGAATTGTCCAAATATGGCTCTCATATTAATGAAGTTTTAACCATTCGTCCAGGCATTACTGGATTATGGCAAGTATCTGGACGTAATGATATACCTTACCCCCGGCGAGTCCAAATAGACCTACACTATGTTAAATTCAGAAATTTTTGGCTAGATTTATGGATCATCTTGAAAACCATTAATGTGGTAATCATGCCTAAAAATAACGGGGCTTATTAACGCCCTATGGCTAACGCCACACTCCCCTATCAGGAGTATGGCTAATGCCAAGCCCCGCACCTCAGCAGTTCAGCAGCCTAATAAAACCACTGGCTTAATCAAAAAATGCTACAACTTTTATTGTTAACTTGATTAATTCTTCAGATAAATCTATAGTTTATTTGGTTTTTACCAATCTCAGAAAAATTATTAGAAAAAAGCCTGAAACCCCTTGAGATCAAGTTTTGGATCTTGGCAGACAAACTTAACCGCTTTGTTTTTATAGATAATGGAAACCTAACTTGTTAAAAAGGTTTTTCTTAAGTATAGTAGTTAACATTTGATCTTTAATAGCAACTAAGACTTGTATGTTTAAAATCAGGCAATTTGATCAATGAGTTGCTAATTCATCTAGTATTGCCTGTAAATTTTACAACTTCAACAACAAGAGATAATTGGGAATGACAGAAAAAAAACGAGCGTTGATTACTGGTATCACAGGTCAAGATGGTTCTTACTTGAGCGAATTTTTACTAGAACAAGGTTATGAAGTTCACGGAATTATCCGCCGTACCTCCACCTTTAACACAGATCGCATTGATCACATTTACGAAGATCCACATAAAGAAGGTGTAAGATTATTTCTACACTACGGCGATTTAACTGATGGTACTACCCTGCGCCGCATTTTAGAAGAAGTTAAACCCACAGAAATTTATAATTTAGGCGCTCAATCTCACGTTAGAGTTAGTTTTGATTCTCCTGAATATACAGTAGATGCTGTAGGGATGGGAACTCTTCGTTTATTAGAAGCCATCCGCGACTACCAACACCGCACAGGGATTCAAGTACGGTTCTATCAAGCCGGTTCTTCGGAAATGTATGGCTTGGTGCAAGCAGTCCCCCAAAGTGAAACAACACCTTTTTATCCCCGCAGTCCCTACGCTTGTGCAAAAGTTTATGCTCACTGGCAAACTGTAAATTATCGAGAATCTTATAACTTGTTTGCTTGTAACGGTATTCTTTTTAACCATGAATCACCTCGTCGGGGTGAAACATTTGTTACTAGAAAAATAACTAGAGCTGTTGCCCGTATTGTCGCTGATAAGCAAAAAGTCTTATATATGGGTAATTTAGATGCTAAACGTGATTGGGGTTATGCCAAAGATTACGTAAGAGCAATGTGGCTGATGTTGCAACAAGATCAGCCCGATGATTACGTTATTGCTACAGGGGAAACTCACTCAGTACGGGAATTTTTGGAATTAGCATTTGGTTATGTTAATCTCAACTGGCAAGATTATGTTGAATTTGATCAACGCTATCTCAGACCAGCAGAAGTAAATTTGTTAATTGGTGATCCTACAAAAGCACGACAAAAGTTAGGTTGGCAACCTTCTGTAACCTTCAAAGAACTTGTTTCTTTAATGGTAGAAGCTGACTTACAAGCCCTTGGGCATACTTCCCCTAATGGCAATGGTTCAAAACAACCCCAAGATATTGCTACTATCCGTCAAGAATTAGGAACTCTGCATTTTTAATTAGGTGACAGGTGACAGGTGACAGGTGACTGGGGAATATTTTTGCTGAAATCCTGAAATCCTGAACTTCTGAACTCCTGACTCCTAAACCCCTGTTTATTCCAAAATCTAAAATCCAAAATTGAATGACTGGCTTAGAACTAAACAATAAACGTATTCTTGTCACTGGTGGTTCCGGTTTTCTAGGCCGTCAAGTGATAAACCAACTGTGTCAAGCTGGGGCAGACCGTGAGAAAATTACAGTACCGCGATCGCGTGATTGTGATTTGCGAGTTTGGGAAAATTGCCAACGCGCAGTTGAACAACAGGATATAGTCATTCACTTAGCTGCTCATGTCGGTGGAATTGGCCTCAACCGTGAAAAACCCGCAGAGTTGTTCTATGATAACTTGATCATGGGTACTCAGCTAATTCATGCGGCCTATCAAGCAGGTTTAGAAAAGTTCGTTTGTGTGGGTACTATCTGCGCTTATCCTAAATTTACCCCAGTTCCTTTTAAAGAAGAAGACTTGTGGAATGGTTATCCAGAAGAGACTAACGCTCCCTATGGAGTAGCTAAGAAGGCGCTTTTAGTGCAACTGCAATCTTACCGTCAGCAGTATGGGTTTAATGGTATTTACCTACTCCCTGTGAACTTATATGGTCCTGAAGATAATTTTGATCCTAGAAGTTCTCATGTTATTCCAGCTTTGATCCGCAAAGTTCACGAAGCGCAAACCAAGGGAGAAAAACAACTTCCTGTGTGGGGTGATGGTTCTCCTACCCGTGAATTTTTGTATTCTACAGATGCAGCACGGGGTATTGTTATGGGTACTCAGTTTTACAATGAATCTGATCCTGTTAACTTGGGTACAGGTTATGAAATCTCTATTAAAGATTTGATTACTCTGATTTGTGAGTTAATGGAATATGAAGGGGAGATTGTTTGGGAAACTGACAAACCCAACGGACAACCAAGACGTTGTTTAGATACGGAAAAAGCCAAGGAAGCGTTTGGTTTCACTGCTCAATTCAGCTTTGAAGAAGGGCTAAAAAATACGATTGAGTGGTGGCGCAAAAATGCTGCATAGGTAAAAATCTAGCAGTTTTATCTCGTTTATCTCGTTCCCAGTCTCTGACTGGGAATGCCATCAATTGACAATTAACAATGGACAATTGACAATTACCCTTGAATGAAACAATTGTCAATTATCAATTATCAATTATCAATTATCAATTCACCTGTCAACTGTTACCTGTTCGCACATTGCTAAAAATTGATTCACAGCTAAACAAAACAGAACTTAGACGTAGTTTGCTAAGAAAACGTCAATCTATGACTGTTCAAGATTGGCAAAAAAAGAGCGATCGCATTTCTTCACAACTGCAAAGTTCGCCTTTATTTACCCAAGCAACCACCATCCTCGCCTATTTCAGCTTTCGTCAAGAACCTGATTTAAGTCCACTGTTTACGGACTCGCAGCGTAGTTGGGGTTTTCCTCGTTGTGTTGGTGAGTCTCTATCCTGGCACTTGTGGCAACCAGATGATATACTGCAAACCGGTAATTATGGTATTACTGAACCACACCCGGAAGCACCAACTATAAATCCTACAGAAGTCGATTTAATTCTTGTCCCTAGTGTAGCTTGCGATCGCCAAGGATATCGTTTAGGTTATGGTGGTGGATATTATGACCGTTTGTTGAGTTCTCCCATTTGGGCTAACATACCCACAATAGGCGTAGTTTTTGATTTTGCCTATTTCCATCAACTCCCCTTTGATAATTGGGATAAATGTTTACAAGGTGTTATTACTGAATCGCAAATTTACATCCGATAAAATCGGAGCGGCGGGATTCGAACCCACGACCTCCACTACCCCAAAGTGGCGCGCTACCAAGCTGCGCTACGCCCCGTTAATTTAACTTTTAGATTCTTGATCTTAGATTTTGGATTGGGGATTTTTCCAAATTTGTGAATTTAGATTGTGAATCTAACCTTTATTAAGTCACTTTCCTAAATATATCAAAAGTCGAAGGAAAACGCAAGGGGGTTTTTCAAAAAACTTTCAGTATCGCTGCTGCTGCCACCAAACCCGGTACTGCATCAGCATCCCATTGTCCTTCTGCACATCGCCCAGTGTTGAGGATCAAGCGTAAACTATAGGAGTGGGGATAACCTTCTACCTCCATCCATAATAAATCGCTTTCGGCTTCACAGGCAATTTTTTCTTCATCCATTAATTCTGTCGCTAAATGCTTCATAGTATCCACAAGCTGGTTTAATAAGCGACAAAAATCATCTAATTCAACCTTGGTTAATTCAACCGCCCAATTATCTGTACCAACTAAACCTTGAAATTCTGGTGCGTCTGGATTCCAACCTATACGCCAACCAGTTCCGCTTTTAATTACCTTTTGCATTAGTCATTAGTTATTAGTCACCAGTCACCAGTCCCCACGCCCTACCTTGGAGTATTAAAAATATCAACCAGGACTTGTACTAGCTTATTACGTTGGTTGCGGGTGAGTTTAGCTATAGCAGTGCGATCGCCCTCTAATGGATTTTGCTTTAAGGAATCATTACCCGGATAGGAAGCTTCATATATAACTTCATTTGCATTCAAATAGTCAGCTAAAGTTAGTTTCCAATCGAAACGATATATAGGCACTCTACCTTTTACATAAATGTGATAACGAATCAACCGACTAGCTAAGGTGTTATTTTCAGCCACCTTGCCAGTTTCTTTACTGATATATTGATTTTCTTTTGACAGGTCGGGTAATTGCTGATACACTAACTGCCAAATATCACTAGGGCTGATTCTCTGGGCTACAGCAGGTGAGATGCTCAGAAAATCGAAGTTTCCTGAACCGAAAATCAATACACTCAGAGTTATTATTGTAATTATCAGTCCTGATTGAAACCGCAAAAATAAAAGTTTTTTCTTTTTCATTGATTGATTTTACGATAAAAAAACTGGGAATAGGGAACTAATGACCCATTCCCAGCATCATGTCAATTACAAATCGCCGATAATTTCCGGCTGAGTTAGTTCATCAGACATCTCAATAATGGCTCTAAGTACAGGTTTCATCATGCTATCTTCATTATTTTCAAAATCTTCGTAACGCCGACGCTTGGCACGATTAGCTACTTGCACAGTAATCCGATAGCGATTTGAAGCGGCGCTAATAAGATCCTCGGCACGGTGCATAATTTGAGATTGGGTTGTCTCGAACTTGGAACGCTTGAGCATAATTTGTGTTTGTTAGGATTCTCACCCAGTTTAGCAGTACCAAAAGAAACTGAGAAATTGGAATTGTATATATTATAAATAACACAAAAATTTTTGATCTGTACTTATGTCTAAAAAGAATTTTATCACTTCCCAAAAATCTCTGTTATTCATACTCGGCGCGAGTCTAACTACTTTTTTTAGTTTATCCATCCGACCCTCACAAGCGGGAAATATACCCCGTCCTTCCGATGCACCACTAGAACTAAATTTATTGACTACTCCCCAAGGTTCTGTCATCACAGCTAACACTATTAACTCCAAAAGTTTAACGATCCCTAGTTTGTGGTGGGCTAAGGAAATTTCTGAAAATAAACTTTTAGATAACTGGATAGCATATCCAGCGTCTGAAAATGAATCAGCCCGTGTAGACTTGATCGTAAATCAGCAAATTTGGAGTTTATTAGATTATCTAGAACGCTACCGATTTGTGCATAGTCTGGGTAATTATACTCGTAATTTGGGTTATAACATCCGCGTTTTCAATTATCAAAAAGAAATGTTAGCAACTTACACCTGTAAACTGGATTTAAATCCAGACCTATGTAATATCCAAATGACCAATCAAAGTAAGTTGGGTTTACCAATTGAGAATTGAGAATTAAGAATTGATAATTAGGGGTTGCTGATAGCGTAGCGTGGCGTTAGCCATATAACTCTGAAAACTTTACAGGCAAAGGGTTTTAGCTATTTTAACGTTCAAAAAGTGTAAGCTTTTAAGCCTTCCTGTTCGCACTGATTTACCCAGTTTTACTGCTGCTTCTTTGAGTCTTTGAGCATAGGTAGTGCGATCGCCTGCTTCTAATAAACTTTGAATAACCTCCATTTTTAGTTTCGCTGTTACAGCAGGGTTTCAATAGTTTTGATTTTTTGTGACAATATTCTGTTAAATTGTCAAATAATTTGTCCGCGTTGCCAAACTACCTAGACCACAGCGACAAAAATTGCATCAATCAGATCGGGTGATGGGGAGGAAAAGATTTTTCCCAGTCCCCAGTCTCCAATCACCAATCACCCATTTCCTAAAAACTGTTACAGTCTATAACGCGATCGCAACATAAGGTGGGTTACGGTGTTAGTATGCCCTAAAAACGTTGAGAGAAAACCTTAACCTTATGGCAACTCTAACTGGACAAACTCCCCTCTTCGGCGGTAGCACTGGCGGTCTACTTAAAAAAGCAGAAGTAGAAGAAAAGTACGCTATCACCTGGACAAGCCCCAAAGAGCAGGTTTTTGAAATGCCTACTGGTGGCGCTGCTACAATGCTAAAAGGCGAAAACTTGCTTTATTTGGCTCGCAAGGAGTATGGTATCGCTTTAGGCGCTCAACTCCGCAAATTCAAAATCACTGACTACAAAATTTACCGGATTCTCCCCAGCGGTGAAACCACTTTCATTCACCCTGCTGATGGTGTCTTCCCTGAAAAGGTAAATGCTGGTCGTCAAATGGTGCGCCACGTACCCCGCAGAATTGGTCAAAACCCCAGTCCTGCACAACTCAAGTTCAGTGGTAAAGCTACCCACGACGCATAAGGTCTAGTTACTAGGGACTGGGGACTGGGGACTGGGGACTGGGAATTGTAGATAATGATAAATGCTGATAATTTATCATTCATCTTCTATAATCATCCTCACACCCAATCACCAATCCCCAATCCCTAATCACCAGATTATTTATGATTTTCCCCGACTTCCAACAATTTACAAAACTCGCTCAACAAGGTAATTTTGTTCCTGTCTATCAAGAATGGGTAGCTGACTTGGATACCCCTGTTTCTGCTTGGTACAAGGTTTGTGCAAGTCAACCTTACAGCTTTTTGCTGGAGTCGGTGGAAGGTGGTGAAAAAGTAGGAAGATATAGTTTATTGGGTTGTAACCCGCTTTGGATTTTAGAAGCAAGGGGAGATCAAACTACCCAAACCTATAGAGATGGTTCACAGAAAGTTTTCACAGGTGATCCGTTTAATGTGTTAGCGGAATGTTTAGCACCTTATCACCCAGTAAAATTACCACAGCTACCTTCAGGAATTGGCGGTTTATTTGGGTTTTGGGGCTATGAGTTAATCAATTGGATTGAACCCCGTGTACCAATTCATGCCCAAGATGAGCGTAATCTTCCTGATGGGTTATGGATGCAAGTAGATCATTTATTGATATTTGATCAGGTAAAACGCAAAATTTGGGCGATCGCCTACGCAGATTTAAGGAATAATGAAAACTTAGAAATTGCTTATCAAAAAGCGTGCGATCGCATTCAAGAAATGGTAAGCAAATTATCCTTACCCATATCACCAGAAAATACTAAATTACCTTGGACATCTCCCCAAAATAAACCCAAAGCTGGAATAGAAGAATACACCAGCAATTTCACTAAAAAAGAATTTTGCGCGAGTGTAGAAAAAGCGAAAGAATATATTAAAGCTGGCGATATTTTCCAAGTTGTGATTTCTCAAAGATTATCCACAGAATATAAAGGTGATCCTTTCGCTCTATATCGGTCTTTACGCCAAATTAACCCTTCACCTTACATGGCGTTTTTTAACTTCCAAGACTGGCAAATTATCGGTTCTAGTCCTGAAGTGATGGTGAAAGCAGAACGAGATGAAGAAGGAGGAATTATTGCCACAGTTAGACCAATAGCAGGAACAAGACCAAGAGGAAAAACCACAAAAGAAGATGAAGCTTTAGCAGCAGATTTATTACAAGATCCTAAAGAAGTTGCTGAACATATCATGTTAGTAGATTTAGGAAGAAATGATTTAGGAAGAGTGTGTGAAAATGGCACAGTTAAAGTAGATGAATTAATGGTAATTGAACTTTATTCTCATGTCATGCACATTGTGAGTAATGTAGTAGGTAAATTAGCAGAAAATAAGACAGCATGGGATTTATTAAAAGCGTGTTTTCCTGCGGGAACAGTAAGCGGTGCGCCGAAAATTCGCGCAATGGAAATAATTAACGAACTAGAACCAACCCGCAGAGGAGTATATTCTGGGGTGTATGGATATTATGACTTTGAAGGACAATTAAATAGTGCGATCGCTATCCGCACAATGGTATTAAATAATCAAACTGTTACTGTCCAAGCAGGTGCAGGTTTAGTAGCAGACTCCGAACCAGAAAAAGAATATGAGGAGACATTAAATAAAGCCAGAGGTTTATTAGAAGCAATTAGATGTTTGCGATAAGTTCTGCTAGTTAAAAAATGCTGGTTAAAAATCAGAGAAAACTACAATAAAAAATGCACACAGACACAATCTTCTACCAAATATTCCTGACATTTCACACCCTATTATTTGAAATACTGGGTGAACCAACAGAAAATGCCAAAGATTATCAATTCACCTCTGTAGAAGTGAAAGAAAAAGCATTTAGATTTGATGGGATTTTTATGACAGATAATGTAGAAAAACCCATCTATTTTGTGGAAGTGCAATTTCAACCAAAACCAGACTTTTACTGGGAATTAATAGCAGAAATAAACATTTATCTCAATCAATTTAAACCTGTACAAGATTGGCAAGCAATAGCTTTATTTGCAAAACGGAGTTTAGACGTAGGAGAACTGACAGCTTATCAACAAGAATTTATTAACAGTGGGAGAATTAAAAGAATTTATTTAGATGAATTACCACCAGGTTCAATAGGAATGGGGTTAATTGAGTTAATTGTCAGTAAAGAAGCACAAGCACCAGAATTAGTGAAAAACCTCATGGACAGAACCAAAACAGAAATTGAGGATGACAACGAAAAACAAAGTATTATAGAATTGTTAGAGACTGTTTTATTGTCAAAGTTTTCACAATTAAGCCGTCAGGAGATAGAAGCAATGTTTTTAGTGAGTGATATTAAGCAAACAAGAGTATATCAAGAAGCAAAGCAAGAAGGTAAACAAGAAGGTAGACAGGAGGGTAGACAGGAAGGTAGACAGGAAGGTAGACAGGAAGGTAGAAAAGATGAAGCAATCAACTTACTATTAAGGATGTTATCTAAGCGGTTTGGAAAGTTGGGTGATAGTTATATTCAAAATCTCAATATTTTGAATATAGAACAATTGGAAAAACTAGGAGAATCATTATTAGATTTTAAAGACATTAATGATTTGGAAATGTGGTTACAGTCTGAGATCAGTCAGTAATAAATAAACAGATCCCCGATTTCTGTCATCAATTTATGATTTATAGACATGATAGTGAAAGAAGTCGGGGATCTAAAACTTACTCTAAACCCTACTTTTTATAAGCATTCATCCAATGCAGTAACAAACCTAAACCCCAACCCAAAAGCGGGAAAATAGCCCAAAAATAACCAGAACCAGTGAACAAGTTTAACAAAATCAAAAACCCGTTAACAATCAAAAAAACCATGAAATGTGATTTAAACTCTTGCTGTTTTTGATGATTAGACATTGCTTCTTTTTTCACTTCTACTTGTTTTTTTAACCATTCATTTTCCGCAGCAATGAGAGATTCCGAAGAAACCCCTAATTCTGAAGCAATTTCTATTATTTGTTCTCGCGTAAATTCTCCCTGTTGCTTGCGTTTAAAAGCAACTTCTAAAATTTGCTGCATTTCCTCTGAATTGTAAGTCATTATCAATACCTAATCTGGTAAAAAATACTTTTGACATTTACATCTGAAGCGGTAGAAATACAACCTTAAAAAATATTTGACCTTGTTGTTAAAAACAATTTCGCTAAATATTCTATCTTTTACATATTAGTTATTACAGTATTTTAAAAGACAATATTATCAAAGTTTAAGAAAACGAACCGCAGAGACGCAGAGAACGCAGAGAAATTTTGGACGTTGAAGTTATTTTTAAAACTGTTACCTGTCACTTATCATCTATACCATCCCAAACGGAAAGAAACATCAGTAACATTAATTACGGATGCAACCAATTTATAACAATATTCTAATTGACTGGGATAATAAGGTTGAAAAGGTTCACTTAAACTAATGGTTAATCTAAATTTATCCGGTTCAAAGTTTTCTAAGTTTAGTTTTTCGATCACATCTTCACAGAAATATATTCCCTCTTCTAAAACGTTTAGTTTCTCTATCCACACCGGATCAGTAATAGGTAAATCATAAGAATTTCCACATAAACAAAACAAACATCTAAAATTTTTTTTATTTTGTGAATTATATCTCACCTCCCATTCTAACACCTCTGGATTAATCATCGCTAAGGAAGATTTAAGAGGTGTATTTTGTAAATCTTCATAACCTATCTGTTTATCAAAATTACCTAATAATTTTGGTTCTGAAGAACCACGTTTAATTTCTGGTTTGATTAAATTTTTAACTTGTTCTAAACTTGCTTTCCCTAAAATCTGCCATTTATAACTATAATGAATTAGGTAATTTTCAGGATGATGACATTGCGGTTCATGTCTAATAAAAGGAATCCTAATAACATCAAATAATTCTGGTTCTTGACCATCTCTAGTCATGAAATGTTCTGGATATAAAGTACCATTTCTTCTATTAGAAATTGGCCGCAACCATCCAGAACCATCGGTTTTTATCCCCGCAATACAAATTCCACCATGTTTAGTAGATTTTGCTAAACAGATAATATCAAATGTCAACATCTTATATTCTCACTTGCACCTTACTTGTTACAGTAATAGTAAAATGAGAAGATTTGAAAATTGAACAGTAAAACTACTTAACGCTTAAACAAAACCTAAATATATCCGTGTCTGAGAATATACTCAAAGATGATGAATCTTGATACTTTTATCTAACTTACTATCTAACTTACCTTGCAAATATTCAGCTACTAACCGCCGATGACAGTTATGGGGTTTAAGTTCACTACACAACAAACAACTTTTATCTATCATATCTATAGATAATTTCTTTTCAATTTGTCGTTGTGAAATCAAAAGATTGAATTTTTCCTCATAGACATCCCAAGTTATTTGCTTTTTTTTATAAGCATCTAAAATATCTTGAGTTGGTGCTAAATCAAGAATATGGATATATTCAATATCTGCAATTTTACGCAGAAAATATTGTAAATCTTGCTTTTTTGCAAATCCCGCAAGTTGGGAAACATTGTTTAATCTGGTATCAATCACTCGTTTAACACCAGATTTTATCAAAGTCTCAAAAAATTGTTCTGCTTTCTTTTGAGTAAACCCAATCGTAAATAAATTAACTTCTTGATTTTGCTTATTCATGATCATCCTTATTTTCTGTATACGCGACTTTTTCACCTTGTAATTGATATGCTTTTTCTACTAACTCTGCACGGTTAAACTGTTTTTCAATAGTTTGGTTAGACCGCATATCAAACAGAGAAAGTTGTTTAGCAGAACTTTGATTTTCTGGTAATAAATCATATAAAGTATGGAGTTTTAAAACTCGATTTTCTAAATCTTTATTAGATTCTAAATCTCCATTTTTAAGAATATGATAAATATTCAAACCTGCATTTTTTAAATGAGGAGAAACCAAAATTGCCCGATGACAAACAATGGGATCTTGTTCTGCACACATTAAACTAATTTGGAATTTTTGCGAACCTTGAATCAAACGATTTAAACCTAATTTAAACGCTTCCGTCGCAGCAATTAAATCATATCTGGCCATTCCATCTACATAACAACTTCTATCACTAGGACGCGCACCTAAATTATCACCCAAAGGAACATAAGCAATATTGACAGTTTTCAATGCTGCTTTTAAATTTGATTGATTAAACTGAGGAAACCTGCGACTATAGGGACTAGAACGCACATCAGCTAAAGCGGTAACATCGTGTTTTTGTAATAGTTCAATAAAAGATTCTATGGTGTGGTTGGAATGTCCAATAGTAAAGGTTTTCATAGAGGTTTTATTAAAATCCTGAAAAATGATTATATCATTTATATTACCCAAATATCCCAAAATATTTGTAAAAACATCTGCGTTAAATTACCATCAGAGAAATTACTTAACTAATAATACCAATCAGAATTTTCACCAGGTTTGAGCATACGACGGGAACTCATAATCTAACTTTGGGAAGAGATGATACTGATTGAACAATCATAATTGTATAATAAAAGAAGTACAGTATATTCATAAATATGAACACAACACCCTCCCCCAGTGAAAGAGATGAAATTCTTAAACGGTTAAACAAAAACCGTCATCAATTATTGGATTTATATAAAAATCAATATGTTGCTTATAATTCTAATGGGATAATCGCACATAGCGAAAATTTACAAGAAGTTTTAGAATTAGCTAAAGCTACAAAACAGAATTTTTTAATTTATTTAGTTCCTCATCACACCGCATCTGTACAAATTTTACCAATTCGTTTCCGAACTGTTGCGCGTCATGATTGGCAACCCAATTATAGTGTTAAATTAAAACATGGAAATATAGAATTTTCTGCAATAATGTTAGTAGATTCTGGTGCTGAATTGAGCTTAATTTCTTTGAAAGTAGGTCAAGATTTAGGTTATGCTTTAGCTGATTCAGAATCAACTTTGTTAGCAGAAACTATTGGTGGTAGGGTTGAGTATGTTTTACGTAATGTAGAAATGACAATTGATGGATATAATTTGATTGCTCCTGTAGCATGGTTACAAAGTAATACGGGTGGAGAACAATTATTATTAGGTCGAGAAGTTGTATTTGATAAGTTTAATATTGAATTTAGACAAGCTGAGGAGAAAATTATTTTCTCATGGTGTGAAAACTTGCATTGATAACATCCAATTTCTTGGGTTTCCTTACGTTAACCTAACCTACTACTACGGGTCATAATTTGTCTGAATCAGGATATCCCGGATTTAAGGATTTACAGGATTCAGACAATTACATCTTGAAATTACTTCAATCAGTGAAAAACCACGCTTAGACATCATGGAAGCAGCAAGTCAACAAGTAATTGCTAACGGAATCACACCAGAAATTTTAGAATCAATTCTCAATGATGAAAACTAACCGTATAGTATATTTTAAGCAACCTGTAATGGTTTTTTAGGCAGCATTTTCGGTTCTGGTAATACTTTATTTTCTTCCTTCAACATCTCCACAAAAATCTCAATTACTTCCTGACCATTTCTAGCAGCTTCCTCATAAGTTCTACCATGTGTATGAAACTCTTGCCAGGGAAACTCAGGTAAGTGAACTAAAAAAAGTTGATCTTCCTCTGACCATTGAATTACCATACTGTAGTGATAGTTCATTCTTCACTTTCCTTATTTTCTAAGTTTTCCAATTCTTTAAGCTTTTTCAGCACCCGTTGAATATTTCTCTCTAAATATAGCGGCGCATCATCCCCATCTTTCCCTGGTATAGTTAAAGGTTATTCAGGTAATAACGGATGTTTCCAATAAGTATGACTTCCTTTACCTCTACCTGGTTGAAGGACATACCCAACTTTTACAACCATTGCTTTCAATTCTCTGATCTTCTTCGGCATTTCCTCTTAGCACCCTGCTGGTTTATATTTTATTCTATCCCTGTCAAAAATTGATCAGCAATTTTAAATTATTATTCTACGGATACAATCATAAAACTATAATATTATCATTCCCTAATTACGTCTATGAACACCATCAAAGAACAACTAATTGCAGCCATAGAAAACACTCCAGAACCGATACTGGAACAAACCCTAGACTATCTCGAATATCTCAACACCAAAACAAATACCTCCACCATCAAATCAACTAATATTTCTGTAGAAGATGGAGAACCAATATTACGCGGATCTAAAGCCAAAGATTTGCTCAAATTTGCTGGAACTTGGCAAGGTGACGACTTCGAGAAATGTCTTCAGCTTGTTTACGATACCCGATCTGAAACTGAATTTTAATGTATCTTCTAGACTGGGTTTAAAATGCGTTCTTATCCTATACATCCTCAAATCCTGGACATCCTGATTCAGACAAATAAAGACAAAAAAAAGCGGGCTAACCGCTAATGCTTGGTTAACCCGTTCAGCTTTGGGAACGCGCAGAGAAATTCTTATTGCAACACCAACTTAACGTTAGCGTTTTGCAGGCCGCGCTGTTTTACTTCAGCCAAAGTTTTGTTAACGGCGTATTTTTGGTTAATGGAGTTGATCAACTCGGTTTGGTTGTGCTTCTTAGCAACGCCCCACAAATCAGCGATTAAATCAAAAGAACCATCGCTATTGCGAGACCAACCTAAATCGTACTCGCCTTCCAATACAGCAACGATGTCGGAACGAACACGCTGACCGTTATAACCACGAACATCAGCTTCAGTCTTTACGCTAATACCTAAGTCGCGCAAAGAAGATTTGAGGATTTCGGCATCGGTGATTTTGGTACGCAGAGTGCTAAAGTGAGACATTTGGGTTTCCTCCAATGAGAAGATTGATGAGAAAAACGACAACGGTTTCTTTTTCAGCGAAGCCGCATTAATTTGGGATTAATTGGGAAGCGGCTTTTTTTTCGTAACCTGTTAGCCTTGTGAGCTAACCTTTCCCCTCTGGCATACAGAGGAAAGCTTTTAAAACTCCATGCGCTGATATTCAGCAACGGAGGCTGCGGCGGGTCTAGCACGCTGTCTGGCCCAGTCTCTTAAAGCTGTGACCTGTTCTTGCATCGTTCGTGACAGCGGCAAAGTTGACTTCAATGCAGCAATAATATCTAATTGGGTGAACTCCCGATCCTGGGCAAAAGCTTCATACATCGCCGCAACGATCGCCTGTTCAATTTCTGCCCCTGAAAAACCGTCTGACATTTTTGCTAGTTGTTCTAAATCAAATCTAGCAATATCTTCCCTTCTTTTAGTCAGGTGAATGTTGAAGATATCCTGACGTTCTTCTGGTGTGGGCAGATCCACAAAGAAAATTTCATCAAAGCGACCTTTTCTTAAAAACTCACCCGGTAAACGTTCTACCCGGTTCGCAGTCGCCATTACAAATACTGGAGATTTCTTTTCCTGCATCCAGGTCAAGAAAGAGCCAAAAATTCTACTTGATGTCCCCCCATCAGAATCACCAGAACCTGCACTACCCGCAAAAGATTTATCCAACTCGTCGATAAACAGAATCGTTGGGGAAATTGATTCTGCTGTTTTCAGGGCATTTCGCAGATTTGCTTCACTTCGACCCACCATTGAGCCATCGTAAACTCGCCCCATATCTAAACGCAAGATTGGTAAACCCCACAAACGGGAGGTAGTTTTGGCTATCAGTGACTTTCCACAACCAGGAACACCTAAAATTAACATCCCTTTCGGTTGCGGCAAACCATACTCTCTAGCTCTTTCTGTGAAAGCGTTGGAGCGTTGTTTGAGCCACTTTTTCAACTCCTCTAAACCGCCTACAGCTTCAATAGTTTCATCTTCTTCGATGTACTCTAAAATACCGTTACGGCGTATGAGTTGTTTCTTTTCTGATAAAACTATATCAACTTCATCTTCCGTCAACCGCCCCGTTGTTACCTGAGCCTTACGATATACTTTCTCAGTTTCATCTTTAGTTAGACCTAAAGCTGCTCTCAGCAGTTTTTCTCTAGCCTCGGTAGTCAACCGTCGTCCACGATGCTGCTCTTGATGTTGAGTTAAAACTTTATTCAACTCAGACATATCCGGCAGTTGGAAGTCAATAACAACAACTTCTTTTTCTAGTTCTATTGGTACCTGTTGCACTGGAGACATCAAAATGATGTTCTTTTGCATTCCCTTAAAACTAGCGATCGCATCCCGAAGCGATCTAGTTGTTGCCGGAGCATCAATAAAAGGATGTAAATCTTTAAGAATAAATATACCGGGTTCTTTCTGTCTAATGATCCACTCAATCGCCGCCTCTGGAGAAACGGTATTGTGTTGAGTTGTACTCCGGGGTTGACCGTATTCCACAATGCCGTGAGTTACTGTCCAAACATAAACTCGACGTTGAGGCTTTAACAATTGAGAAATTGTGTAGATTGCTTGCTCTGCCCGTTCTTCCTCGGAGGTCACAAGGTAGATTAAAGGGTATTGAGCTTGAATGAGTATGTTTAGCTCTTCTTTCATATCTATCGACCTACTTGAGACCTTATAGAGACAGTACAATCATCGCCGTTGGTCAGAACAACCAAATCTATTATTAATTCATCCATTCATAATTCCTAACTAGCAAGGGACTAATTCTTCCTCACCCTTGGGATGGGTTTCATCTTCTTCCATCTCCTCAATGGATAGATGTTCTTGACCAATTAGTCCTGGCTGATTACCCAAAGCTACTAATTCCCCGTTACGTAAAACAAGTGAACTTTCACAAGCGGGACAGGAATAAACCCTGTGAGTTCTGCCGTAAGAAGACTCTTCCAATTCTTCAACCAATTCTGAGTTAGTCAGGTAGAAACTGAGCGCTCGTTCCGCTAGGTCTGACATCGGTTCTGAGTCAACAGCAGAACGAATTTTTAATCTTCTGTGCAATTCCGGCGATAAATATAACGTAACCTTCTGCTTAGTTTGCATACGACTTTCTAGTGGTCTTACCCGGGTATGTATCTTACGTTATCGGTTCTTTTATTTCTTGTCAACCCATTCAGACGTTTTGATGGCATTTTTGTAATATTTCTTAATAATAGGAGGCAGGAGGCAGGATAATAAGAATAAATTTCTTGCCTGTTCCCTGTTCCCTGAAAATAGTAATTTATATAACAATAAACCTAAGAAATAAAACGGTGTAAAAAGAGAGTCTATTTAGCCGAATGTATGAGAATAAAGTCTAATCAGACTTGAGCTAAAGTCAATAGGGGTAAAGGGTGTGATTATGTCTACTGCTGCCGTCGAAACTTGTAATTTGAGGCGAGTCATCGGTTTACTAGTCTCCAGTGTTGGCACGGCTATACTTTGTGGGGGTTGCAGTGCTAATGGCTTTTGGACATCTGAACAGAAGTGGGAAACATACCAAAATCCCCGTTATGGGTTTGAGTTTCCCTATCCGAGTAACTGGACTGCCATTACATCAGACAACAACGATGGAGTAATATTTGTTTCATCACAAAGCCAAGATACAAAAATTCGCGCTTGGGCGAGTAATGATTTACCAAAATTACAAAACCCAGAAACATCAAAACAGATAGACCAAAACTTTAAAACGGATCAGGGTATATCTGGGGTGCTAGTGGTAGAAGTTGGTCAACAAGTCAGTTCAATGAAACTAACTATCAATCAAGAACAAGTCAACTATCACTGGCAAGGACAAACGAGTAGTAAAGAGTTTAAAGATTACTACCGCTTGTTTTACTACATTGCCAAACAGTACAAAATTAAGTGATTGGTGATTGGTGATTGGTGATTGGGAAAAATAAAATTGATTACCCAGTCCCCAGTCCCCAGTCCCCAGTCCCCTTAATCAAGAATTAATGAACTAGAGGGGACAGAAACCTGGTAGATTTAGCTATCAGCGAGTAAAAACTGGTAAAGATGAAAGTCCTGGTTATTGGTGGCGATGGGTATTGCGGTTGGGCAACCGCACTTTACCTTTCTAATCGAGGTTATGAAGTTGGAATTCTAGACAGTTTGGTGCGTCGGCACTGGGACAATGAACTCGGTGTTGAGACTCTAACCCCAATTGCACCAATTCAACAACGTCTCCAACGATGGAAAGATTTGACTGGTAAATCTATCGACCTATTTATCGGCGATATTACCAATTACAGTTTTCTGCACAAAGCTTTGCATCAATTTCAGCCAGATGCCATAGTGCATTTTGGTGAACAGCGTTCAGCGCCATTTTCTATGATTGACCGTGAACACGCGGTACTCACTCAGGTAAATAACGTCGTGGGTACGCTGAACCTGCTGTACATCATGCGGGAAGATTTCCCAGATTGTCATTTGGTGAAATTGGGAACTATGGGTGAATATGGAACACCCAATATTGATATCGAAGAAGGCTATATCACCATTGAACACAACGGACGTAAGGATACATTGCCCTATCCTAAACAGCCCGGTTCAATGTATCACCTGAGCAAAGTTCACGATAGCCATAATATCCACTTTGCTTGTCGGATTTGGGGTTTACGAGCCACTGATCTGAATCAAGGTATTGTTTATGGCGTTCTGACCGAAGAAACTGGTATGGACGAACTTTTGATCAACCGCCTTGATTATGATGGTGTGTTTGGTACTGCACTTAACCGTTTCTGTATTCAAGCTGCAATAGGTCATCCTTTGACTGTTTACGGTAAAGGTGGACAAACTCGCGGTTTCTTGGATATTCGGGATACAGTGCGTTGTATTGAACTGGCGATCGCCAACCCAGCCCAACCCGGAGAATTTCGCGTATTTAACCAATTCACTGAATTATTCAGCGTTGGTGACTTAGCGTTAATGGTGAAAAAAGCCGGTAACGCAATGGGGCTAAATGTGGAAATCAATAACATTGACAACCCCAGAATTGAAAAAGAAGAACATTACTTCAACGCTAAAAACACCAAATTGCTGGATTTAGGCTTGCAACCTCATTATCTCTCTGATTCTCTACTTGATTCACTGTTAAACTTTGCGGTCAAGTATCAGAAACGAGTTGATAATAATCAAATTCTGCCTAAAGTCACTTGGCACAGATAATTAGGTGACAGGTTACAGGTGACAGGTGACAGAGAGCAGGGGAAGCTGGGGAAGTAAGGGAAGCTGGGGGAGAAAATTAAAAGACAAAAGTTACAATTTTCATTTCTCCTGCCCCCTGCCTCCTGCCCCCTGCCTCCTGTCCCCTTTCACCCCTGTCCTATCCCCCCCGCCCCCTCTTCTGCACTTCTGTCACTCTCCTCCTTTCCCACGCGCTGTAGTTCATGTCTCATACTTTCATCTCTCCTATCTTCTTTTGTCTGCTCATCTTCAACTACCCATCGCCAC
>NZ_BJCE01000018.1:0-41499 GCF_005402885.1 Sphaerospermopsis reniformis | reverse complement strand
ATGAATTAGGAGATAAGCAAGGTGCTATAGATGATTACAACCAAGCTATCAAGATTAATCCTAACTATGCCAATGCCTACATCGGCCGGGGAAATGTCCGTGATGATTTAGGAGATAAGCAAGGTGCAATTAAAGATTTTCAAACAGCCGCAAATATCTATAAAAAAGAAGGTAAAGAAACAGACTATCAAGATACTATGGAGCTAATCAGAAAAATTAACAAATAATGAAGATAAGTTAAGCCAGGTAAGAAAGATACCCGACTTCTTAATTAGATTTTTTGTAAATAATGAAGATCATTCAAAGAAGTCAGGGATCTAAATTTGATGCTTTCATTTCCTTCTGTTCTTCTCTCTTTCTTTGCGCCTCTGCGTCTTTGCGTGAGATAAAAAACATAAAATTACTTAACATTTATTAATAAAATTACCCAAACAACAATGAGAGAATCTGATCTAATTTAGTTAACTTAGCAGTATTGCAATATAACCTCTCATTTAATCCACCTAATCAGATAGGAATTAGGACGATTAAAATTAACTAATATGTGTAATTATTAGTGACTTCCACTTGCTAAACTAAAAGGGTATAATTCAATAAAAAAAACCTATTTAAAATATCAAATCCTAAAAATATGAACAGCTTTAAAACTCTTTGTAAAACCCTAGCTATTAGTACAGGAATCTTTTTATTATCTGTACATACTACCTACGGGATACCATCAAAACCGTTGTTAACTGCCAAAACAACCTATAATCAAACAGGTTCTTGGGACGCAACTTATTATTTTACAATCAAATTACCAGAATCTCTAGCTAATTGGCAACTGCAACAGGTTGTTTTAACACAAATAGAAGGTGTAGAAAATATTGAATTTGATCAGAAAAACAGTTTTGCTTTTGTAGAAGCAAGTGGACAAAAAGAAAAGGTAGGTATTACCCTAACCAAAAGTTCAACTCAACCACAAACTATCATTGCTACTTTTGATAAACCAGTTTCTGCAAATCAAACAATTATTATCGCTTTAAAACCTTTTTATAATCCTACCAGCGAAGGTATTTATCTATTTCGAGTTCATGTTATTTCCTCCGATGAAAAGGCAAATAATTTAATTGTAGGAACTGCTAGATTCCAATTTTATAATAGTTTTGATGATCACCTATTTTATCAATGGTAAAGTGTTTATAAATTGCTGAATTTGTCTGAAAAATCAGCAATAGTATTCAATTAGTTAAGAATGCTAGGCGACAATTATTAAGTAACAAATTCAATTCTTGTGCAACTTGTAACGGATTTTCACTTAACATTACAGCTTCATGAGGATTTCTCCCTGTTCTTATAACAGCAGAAATTGCATCTTTGTTAGAAAATCCCCGCACACTCACTAACCAAGCTGCTAATATATGCCCAGTCCGGCCAATTCCACCAGCACAATGCACAACTACTTTTTCATTTTGTTGATTTGCTGTGATCAAAAAAGGTAGGATTTTCTCTATGAGTGTTTCTAAATCAGATAAATAAAAATCTTCAATTGGTGTCCAACAAATTTGTTGATTACCAAATTCTTGCCGATATGTATCTAAAAGATGAGCATAATTAGCTAGTTGTTTTTCACTAAGTAAACAGCAAACTCGCTTGATATTTTGTGATTTCATAAACTCAATCCAATCATATACCTGATTATCAGTATATCCAGGTTGAGAAGCACCAAATACTATTGTTTCTTGTTCCCAAGCAGGAGCAAATTTGTACATATTTAGCGAAGTTGTGTTGTAAGGGCGAAGCATTCGGTCTGTTAATTATCGGTTCTTGTCAAAATTTATTTTCCGAATGCTTCGCCCCTATTATTGTTTTAATTGCTCTTTCTGCGTAAATACAAACATCTCGATCAGGATCATCTAGTGCTTGTTGTAGTGCATTTAAAGCATCAGCATTTTCTAAATTACCAAGTGCTATGGCTGCTTCTTTTCTGACATCAGAATATTCGTCTATTAATGCTTTAATCAAATCAGGTAATAAATTTTGATCTGGCGTTTTTTGTAATACTTGAAGCGTGAATTTTCGCACCTGCCAATGTTCATCTTTTAGCGCAATTTTTAAAGCGGGAATTGCTGCTGAATTAGCATGAATTGCTAGAGATTTAGCTGCATTGCGTCGTACTTGCCAATCAAAATCAGAAATTAGTGCTTTAGTTAATAAATCTACAATTTCTTGATCTGCTAAATGTCCTAAAGTTAATGCTGTTGCACGACGGACATTATCATCAGGATCATTGATTAATGATAAAGCTGGTGGACAGATTTGGACTTGGTTTAAATAGCGCAAAGTTCTAATAGCAGCTTCTCGTAGTTCTGGATATTTGGAATCAAAGAAAGATAACACCGCAGGTAAAGATTGAACATCATGTATCTTCCGCAATAAGATTAAAATATTAATTTGCAGGTTGATATTTTCTTGATTTAGTGCATCTAACAATAACAGTAAATCATCTGCATTTATTAATTCACCTAAAGCTGATAATGCTTCGGTGCGAACGTCTTCATCTGGGGAAGCGAGGGTTTTTAATAAAGCTGGAACTGCTTGAGGATTGGCAATTTCCCAAAGTGCGGATACAGCTATTTTTTGGACTGGGGTGCTTTCGTCTTCCAGTGCGATAATTAAAGCATCAAGTGCTGCATCTTCTCCGAGATGCTGTAGAGATTTTACCGCAACTAGGCGATCGCTCACATCAGGCGATCGCAACATTTCCAACCATTGATTTAATTCTGAATCTGTATTTGTAAACATTTCTGCACCTCTACCGCAACAAGAAAGGAATTTGGACTGTAATCGCATTTGTTGGACATTCTTTTTCACAGGGTAAACAGAACCAACATTCATCATATTTCATATAGGCTTTTCCCGTCTCTGGATTTTTTGCTAATACATCCAGAGGACAAACTTCAATACAAGCAACACATTTTTCTAAACATTTAGATTCATCCACAATTACAGGAATATCTACTCTTTGATTAATTAAAGCCATAATTTTTTAACTCCCTAATTTGATTGAAAATTAAACAAATTAAACACAAAATTTTAATCCTTTCCTAAAAGAAACTACTATTTCATTCAATTCCTCCATATCAATTAAAAAAGCATCATGTCCATGAGGTGATTTGATTAATCCTAATTGAGCATTAGGAATTAAATCTACTAATTCTTGTTGTTCTACTGGGGGATAAAGAACATCAGAATCAATCGCTACAACTAAAGTTGGTTGTTTGATACTTTGCAAAACAGATTGATAATTTTTCCTATGCCAACTAACATCATGACTATCCATTGCATGAGTTAATGTAATATAAGTATTAGCATCAAAACGTTCTATGAGTTTTTGACCTTGATATTGTAAATAACTAGATATGGCAAATTGATTAAATTCATCCTTCTCCCTGCCAAAACGATTTGTAAAACTCTCCCAATAACGATAAGTAATCATTGCCATCATCCGCGCTACTGCTAATCCTTGGTTCGGAGGTGCATCACTTGTGTAGTTCCCATCTTGCCAATTTGGATCTGTATAAATTGCCTGTCTTTGTGCTTCACTTAAACCAATAGACCATGCTGAATGTCTTCCAGGTGCGGCTATTGGTGCGATCGCTCTCACCTTTTCTGGATATAATAATGCCCATTCTAAAACTTGCATCCCACCCAGTGAACCACCTATTACCAATCGCAGAAATTTAACATCCAGATATTCTAATAGTGCGGCTTGCAAATTCACCATATCCCTAATTGTAATTCTAGGAAAAGATGCACCATAAATTCTTACTGTATTTGGGTTAATAGAAGTTGCTCCAGTTGTACCGTAACAACTTCCTAAAATGTTGCTGCATACAAGAAAATCCTGATCAGGATCAAAGGATTTCCCAGCACCAAATAAAGGTTTCCACCAGTCGTCAGCGTCAGCAGAGCCAGTTAAAGCATGACAAATTAAGACTCCATTATCACCGTTGGCGTTTAATTTTCCCCAGGTACGATAAGCAACCTGAACACCAATTAATACTTCACCAGATTCTAATGAAAATGGTTTTGAAAGTTGATAAAACTGAGTTTTTGGTGAAATGAAGTCTAGGTATTTCATATAGTAGGGAATAGGGAATAGGGAATAGGGAATAGAACACAGGTGTTTAGTAATTGAGGAGTATTAGGTGTAGATAGATTATTCTGTAACTCCTGTAACTCCTGCAACTCCTGTATTCTTCTTTCTGTCACCTGTCACCTGTCACCTTCCTAAATGCCTGTTCAAAATCCTCCTTAATATCGTCAATATGTTCAATTCCCACAGATACCCGTACTAAATCTGGTGTTACACCAGCCGAAATTTGTTCACTCTCACTTAGCTGTTGATGGGTTGTAGAAGCGGGATGAATAACAAGGGTTTTTGCATCACCAACATTTGCTAAATGACTGGCTAATTTAACATTACTAATAAAGGCTTTACCAGCTTCTAATCCCCCTTTAATACCAAAATTAAGAACTCCTCCAAAGCCATGTCGAAGATATTTTTTAGCTCGTTCATGATAGGGATGATTGGGAAGTCCTGGATAATTAACCCATGCTACCTGCTCTTGTTGTTCTAACCATTTAGCCAATTCTAAAGCATTATTTACATGACGATCTACACGCAGGGAAAGAGTTTCTAATCCTTGTAGTAATAGAAAAGCATTAAATGGACTTAATGCTGCTCCTAAATCTCGTAATCCTTCCACTCTGGCGCGAATAATAAAAGCAATATTACCAAATTGACTACCTTTGCCAAATACTTCTTGAAAATTCAATCCATGATAAGCGGGGGAAGGTTCGGTAAAGAGGGGAAATTTGCCGTTACCCCAATCAAATTTACCAGAATCAACTACTACGCCGCCAATGGATGTACCATGTCCTCCAATCCATTTAGTTGCAGACTCGACAACAATATCAGCACCATGTTCTATTGGTCGTGCTAAATATCCACCTGCACCGAAGGTATTATCTACAATTAAAGGAATACCATTTTCATGGGCAATGTGGGCTAAAGCTGCAAAATCAGGAATGTTAAATTGGGGATTACCAATTGTTTCAACATACAAAGCTTTGGTATTTTGATCAATTGCTTGACGGAAGTTTTCTGGATCATCTCCTTCCACAAATTTGACATTGATCCCTAATCGTGGAAGAGTAACTTTGAATTGGTTATAAGTTCCTCCATAGAGGAAACTGGTGGAAACAATATTATCTCCTGCTTGAGCGATCGTACTTATTGCTAAAAATTGTGCTGCTTGACCGCTTGCAGTAGCTAAAGCTGCTACACCACCTTCTAATGCGGCAATCCTTTTTTCAAATACATCCGTTGTCGGATTCATGATGCGAGTATAAATATTGCCAAATTCCTGGAGAGCAAATAACCGCGCTCCATGTTCAGCATCATCAAAAACGTAGGAAGTAGTTTGATAAATTGGTACAGCGCGGGCGTTAGTACCAGGTGCAGGTTCTTGTCCAGCATGGACTTGTAGGGTTTCAAAACGATAATTTTCTGACATAGGTAGTTGTAGTTATTCAAGTAGACTGACTATCAAAAAATAAGGAGGTTTTTAATTAGTTTCTGATTTACTAATTATCTAGTTATCTAACTGCAACATTATAAACTTCTTGCTGTAAATCCACCTCTACAACATAAGGCTCAACGGGACGTTTAAACAAAATCATTTCTTCTGATTCGTCTTTTTTCAAATTCACATGACAAAACCACTCTTCATTATTCTTATCTGGAAAATCCAAGCGATAATGATATAAACCCCAACGACTTTCCCGACGATATAAAGATGATCGTGCTGCCATTTCTGCACAATCACGAATAAAATGTACTTCCATACATCGCATCAATTCATGGGGATCACGCGCTCCCATTTGGTCTAATACTTCATGATAGCGAAGAAAATTATTTAGTCCAATTTCCATTTTATTCCCGGATTTTGGTGGTTGTAAATAATCATTCACCAGTCGGCGTAATTTATATTCAACTTGAGTATGGGGAATAGCATTAGGTTGATTTAATGGTGCGTAAATTCTCGCTTTTTCAGCTTCTAAAAAATCAACATCTGGTTCTAAATATTCTAAATTTTGAATATAATTTATCGCATTTTCTCCTGCTAACCGACCAAATACAAATGCACCAATCATATAATTATGAGGAACACTGGCCATATCTCCGGCTGCATATAATCCTGGTACTGTAGTTTCTGCTTTTTCATTCACCCACACACCAGACGCACTATGTCCACTACATAATCCTATTTCTGAGATATTCATCTCAACCCCATGAGTCCGGTAGTTTTCGCCTCTACCTTCATGAAAACGTTCTCTACTCGGTCGTTCATTTGCCCATAAAACAGACTCAATTTCCGAAATTGTATCCTCATCCAAATGAGTCATTTTCATTTGAATTGGTCCTTTACCAGAGTTTAATTCTTTCCAAATCTCTAGCATCATTTGCCCACTCCAATAATCACAATTAATGAAGCGGTTTCCTTCAGCGTTGGCGGTATATGCTCCATAGGGACCAGCAACATACGCACAGGCTGGACCATTATAATCTTTAATTAATGGGTTGATTTGGAAACATTCAATATTGCTTAATTCTGCTCCTGCATGATAAGCCATTGAATAACCATCTCCGGCATTTGTGGGGTTTTCATAAGTTCCATAAAGATAACCAGATGCAGGTAGTCCTAATCTGCCACAAGCACCTGTACAAAGTATCACGGCTTTAGCTTGAATAACTACAAAATCACCACCACGCACATCAAATCCAACTGCACCAATCGCTCTACTATTTTTTACTAGTATTCTAGTTGCCATAACGCGATTTGTAACTTTCACTTTATGGCGTTTAACTTGACGAGTAAGAATGGTTTTTAAATCTTTGCCTTCTGGCATGGGTAAGACATATTTTCCTACTCGATGCACTTGTTTAACGTCGTAATTTCCTTGAGGATCTTTTTGGAATTTAACACCCCAATTTTCTAATTCTTGAATGGTTTCAAAACCTAATTTACCTGTTTGATAAACGGCTTTTTGGTGTAGAATACCATCGTTAGCAATGGTGACTTCACGGGTGTATTGTTCTGGGGTAGAATTGCCAGGAATAACGGCTGTATTTACTCCATCCATACCCATAGCGATCGCCCCACTGCGGCGAATATTCGCTTTCTCTAAAATCAATACCTCCGCATTAGGATTTGCCTGTTTGGCTTTAATCCCTGCCATTGTCCCTGCTGTACCGCCACCAATTACTAAAACATCGGTTTTTAGCCACTGTGTATTAATGTTTGTTACCATATACAACTCTTGCAATAATTTAAAATTTTTTCTCACCCAGAGAAAGTCAAGGAAGATTTTTAGAAATAATTGATGATTAGCAATTTTCTTATCACCAATCACCAATTACTAACCTATTTATTGCCTTGCCAAACTACTTCTTTAACCTTGATCTCTTTAGGAATCAATTGAATTTTGTAGAAAGCATCTGCAATTTCTTGCTGTTTGGTAATTACTTCCTCTGTCAGAGGTAATACACCATAATCACGCCGCTTTTCTGCTGTTTCTAGAACGGCCGCATCTATACCCAAAACAGGTGAGAGTAATTTAGCAACTTCAGTAGGATTATTTTTTGCCCAATCGCTGACTTTATTCACTCCATCTAAAACAGTTTTTAACACTTCTGGATTTTTCTCTACAAAAGATTGAGCAGCTAAATAATAACCTAAATTGGGTGCTAGTCCAGTTGCATCTGTGAGAGTGCGTGCGCCAGTAGCTTTTTCTGCCGCAGCTAAAAATGGATCCCAAATTGCCCAAGCATCAACATTTTTTCCTTCAAAAGCAGCACGTCCATCAGAAGGATTCAGGAAAATTGGCTTGATGTCGGTGTATTTTAATCCGGCTTTTTCTAGGGCTTTGATTACTAAATAATTGGTATTTGATCCTTTTACAAAAGCAACTTTTTTACCTTTAAGATCAGCTACGTTTTTAATAGGTGAATCCTTATGAACAATAATCGCTTCTGCTTTGGGAGTCCAAGGATCATAGGCAACATAAACAAAAGGTGTACCTGCCGCTTGGGCAAAAATTGGTGGCGCTTCTCCCGTATAACCAAAATCAATACTACCAGCATTTAAAGCTTCTAACATTGGAGGACCTGCGGGAAATTCAGTCCATGTCACAGAATTACCAGAGCCTTTTAACGCTTCTTCTAATTCCCGTTTTGCCTTTAATGCGTAAAGAACGGTTGCAGCTTTTTGGTAGCCAATGCGAACTACGACACTGCTATTTGTTGCTTGAGAAGTTGGACTTGAATTAGGTGTCTGAGTTGTTCCCGTGTTTTCGCTGGCGTTGGGAGAACAAGCAGAAATAGCTAAAGTTAGGCTTAGTCCAACTGCAAACAATAAGGAAAAATTGCGAATATTAGATTTTTTCAGAAAAGTGATTCCAACTTCAAATAATCGGAATAGAGAGAATTTACTCAACATAACTCTAGTGCTAAAGGTCAATATATTATTCAGACTTTAGGTCAATTTATGATAAAGTACAGTATACCAATCAAGTTACCGTATTTTTTAAAATATCACATAAAGGTAATTGAAATGCAAGCTTTTCTTTAAAAAAAGTAATTATCCTGTTACTTAGTTATTGATTTTGTGATTTTCTATACCAGATAACCGTAAAATGTTGAAAAAATCAGATTTGAACAATGGCCTTTTGCAAGAAGAACTACAAAGAGATTCTTCCCATCTCCCACAAGAAGAAGTTATCCAACTCCTCAAACAAGTAATTGAACCCAGTCTGAAAAACGATATCGTTAGTTTGGGAATGGTGCGAAATCTACGGATAGTTGATCAATATATTTATTTGCGCTTGTATATAGGTTCTCGTCAACAGCATTTAGAGGCAGAGATTAAAGCGGTATTATCATCATTATCTTGGTGTAAAAAAATCTATATTCAAATTTGTACAATTCCAGGAGTGAAAACGACATTAGCCATATCTAGCGGTAAAGGAGGTGTAGGTAAATCCACAACCGCAGTTAATTTAGCAGCAGCTTTGAGGTTAAAAGGAGCAAAAGTTGGGTTATTAGATGCTGATGTTTATGGTCCTAATGTTCCTCAGATGTTAGGGTTAGGACAATCGGAAGTTACAGTTATTGATACTGTTAATGGTCAGAAATTTTTACCGTTACAAGCTCATGGTATCAAAGTCATGTCTGTAGGATTGTTGGCAGAACCAGATCATCCTCTAGCATGGCGTGGACCAGTATTACATAAAATCATTACTCAATTTATACATGATGTTGAATGGGGAGAATTGGACTATTTGTTAATAGATTTACCTCCCGGTACTGGTGATGCTCAAATCACGATTGTGCAAGAAAGCCCGATTTGTGGAGTCATATTAGTAACAACACCTCAAGAAGTGGCGATTTCTGATGTGCGTCGCAGTATCTATATGTTTCGTCAAGTGGGTGTTCCTGTTCTCGGTATTATCGAAAATATGAGCTATTTTATGGGCGTAAATGGCGAAGAAACTCCGATTTTTGGTAGTGGTGGCGGTGAAAAACTGTCTAATGAACTCCAAGCACCGCTTTTAGGTAAAATTCCCCTCGATCCGCGTATTTGTAATGGTGGTGATACTGGACAACCTCTTACTCTTGCTGACTCTAGCACAATTACAAGTCAAATATTTATACACATTGCTACGGCATTAGAAGCTACTTTTTTTGCTTTTTCTAATGATCTGTGATATCGTTAATTTTAAATCTACAGTAACTTTATCAAGATACCGTACTTTAAAATTAATCAATGGGTGTTTACTATGGCAGGTAAATTAGATGGTAAGGTGGCTATTATTACGGGAGCATCTTCGGGAATTGGTAAAGCTACGGCTATTTCATTAGCAGCAGAAGGAGCAAAAGTAGTAATTGCAGCTAGAAGGAGAGACCGTTTAGAAGCGATAATAAAGTATATTACTGAAAATGGTGGACAAGGATTATCTGTTGTTGCAGATATTACCGATGAAGCACAGGTTCAAAATTTGATCCAAAAAGCTAATGCAAAATTTGGTCGCGTAGATATTTTAGTAAACAATGCAGGTATATCATTTCCTGGCAGGATTGAAAATGCAGATCCCGCAAATTGGCGAAAAATGATTGATATTAATGTCTTGGGGTTAATGTATGCAACTCGTACAGTCTTACCTATATTCAAAACGCAAAAATCAGGACATATCGTTAATATTTCATCCGTAGCAGGCCGCATCGCTCGTGCAGGAATGGCTGGTTATAATGTCACTAAATGGGGTGTAAATGCCTTTTCGGAAGCATTAAGACAGGAAGTTTATCAAGATAATATCCGTGTTACTATTATTGAGCCTGGTTTAGTTGAAACAGAAATTGATCAGCATATTACTGATATGGTAGCTAAACAGGAAATTGAAGCCAGACGCAAAGCAATTACACCATTACAAAGTGAAGATATAGCAGCAGCAATAGTTTATGCTATTACCCAACCACAGCACGTAAATGTGAATGAAATCTTAATTCGCCCAACTTTGCAAGATCGATGATACTCAGAGGTTGTTTGAAAATTCTGTCATGGTGTATCACATATTTTTACCCCTCCCTAACCCTCCCCTTATAAAGGGGAGGGAACTGTATTTTTATTGTTTCCCCCTTTTACAAGAAGGGGGGTAGCAATGTGATTAAAATTACGGTATACCACTTTTAAAACATCCTCTCAGATGATACTGACAGTTATTCACAATTATACCGAAAAAATAGGTAATATTAATGTTAGAAGAAAATGTAAAATCATTAAATAAAAATAACAAAGTATCTGCTTTTTTGATTGGGGAAAGCGTGTCTTTTTTCGGCTCTTGGATGACACAAATTACCTTGGTATGGCTGGTTTATCAATTGACAGATTCAGCCATGTTAGTTGGTATAGCGGGCTTTAGCAATCAAGCTATGGGTTTAGTGATTACACCATTGGTAGGAGTATTATTAGATAGATGGAATTTAAGGTATGTTCTATTAACTACCCAGATAGTATCTATTTTCCTATCTTCACTATTAACCTTTTTAACTTTTAGTAATCAGATTAATTTTACATATATTATTATTATTGGTATTCTTCAAGGCACAGTAAAAGCTTTTGATTTACCAGCACGTCAAGTAACTCTTCCTAGATTACTAGAAAATAGAAGTGATACTTATAGTGTGATGGCTGTGCATTCATTTTTAATGAATACAGCTAAATTTGTTAGTCCGATGATTGGGGGTTTGATACTTGTTAGAAATGCAGCAGGTTTATGTTTTTTAGTAGATGCTATTAGTTATTTGCCTTTTATATTAGTTATCTTCACTATGCAGATAAAAACAAATATCAATATTTCATCCATATCAAAACCTCCAAAAATCTGGTATAACTTGAAAGAAGGATTTATTTTTGTTTATAATTTTGTGCCTATTAAAGCTATTTTAATATTGCAAATGATAGTTTGCTTTATGGCAATGACTCATGTAAATCTTATACCGATATTTGCTAAAGAAGTGCTGAAAGGAAATGCAGGAACAATGGGTTTTTTGATGACTTCTACAGCTTTTGGTTCTATTTTTTCTGGTATTTATCTAATGCAGCGCAAGCAAGTCATAGGACTAGAAAAAGTTATGGCAATTTCTACTTTAGTGCTGGGAGTATCCTTAATATTATTTTCTCGCTCAACACAGCTAGAAGTTTGTTTAGTATTGATCTTTATTGTGGGATTAACTAACACACTAACTTTAGCTTCAATTAGTAATTTTATGCAAGTAATTTTAGTGGAAGAAGATAAAAGAGGACGAGTAACTAGTATATTTATGACTACTTTTTTGGGAATATTGCCTCTTGGTAATTTATTTTTCGGAGGATTAGCAAATTATATTGGTGTTGCTAATGCTTTATTATTTAGCGGTGTTTGTTGTATTTTTGTAACTTATTGTTTTGCCACAAAAATATCGACTATCAGAAAAGTGGTAAACCCAATATATGAGGAAATGGGATTACTTTCTTAAAGATTATTTATAAACATATAGATAAAATAAGATCCCCGACTTCTGACATCAATTGATGATTGGTTAACACAATAAATCAAATGATTCAGGATCTGGGTATAAATTAATGTTATAAATAAATACTTGCAATTATTTAAACCTCAGCGATTAGTCGAATGCTTAAACCAAATTCAAATTTTTAGAGAAAAATGTATTAGAAAATACTTGATTTTAGGATTTATTTATGCAATATTAATATCTGCAACTACTTAATTACGGTAGACATACAGTAGTTTTTCTAAAATTTTATTCAACTTCAAATACACTCTGAATATTTCATCTATGAAAACACAATTTTTAGCACAACGTCCTATAGTTTTAACACGGTTGTTATTGGGATTGTTTTTTCTATCTATACCCATAACAAGTAGTTTATTGGAAACAAGCCAAGCTCAGACAAAACCTGGATTTACTTCTAAAGTAATCAACTTAGCTTATCAAACTTCTGGTGATATTGTCAAAATCAGAAAAGTTGTTGAACCACGTTTTCAAGCCTTAGGTGTAAAGGTGAATTGGGTGGGACCATTTCCAGCCGGTCCACAATTAATAGAAGCAATGAATGCAGGTAAAGTTGATATCGGTACTGTGGGAGAAACACCCCCAATATTTTCCCAAGCGGCAGGTGTCACAGAAGTCATTTATATTGCTGGGCGTGTACCCAGTAGAGGACTAGGACAAGGTATTATAGTCAGAGCCGATTCTCCGATTAAGAAATTAGCGGATATTAAGGGTAAGAAAGTTGCCTTTCAACGTGGATCAAACGCCCATTATTTATTAGCTAAAGCTTTAAAAGAAGTGGGTTTAAAGATTAGTGATGTTCAAGTTGTGGGATTAACTCCATCTGAAGCCCGTGATGCTTTCATTCAAAATAAAGTTGAAGTTTGGGTAGGTGGTGATCCCTTTTTAGCTCTTGTAGAGAAAACTATTCCTATTCGTAATTTGAGAAATGCATCAGGGATTAATACTCTCGGCGGATTTTATATCGGTAGACGGGAATTTGTTACTAAAAATCCCGAATTAACAAAAGTATTTTTAGAAGAAGCAGACAAGGTAGGAGAATGGGCTGATAAAAACCCTAAGGAAGTCGCCAAAGCTTTTGCACCGGAATTGAAAATAGATGTATCAGTTTTAGAAGTTGTAGCACGGCGACGTACATATCGGTTAAGAAAACTCACACCTGCTATTATTTCTGAACAACAGCGAGTGGCAGATTTCTATTTTGAAGAAAAAGTTATTCCCCGCAAGATAAATGTTAAGGATGCAACTTTACCTGCTCAATTAGCTGAAGCTATTACACCTAAACGACTGAAGTAGACTCATTAGACTTAGTAGTTACAATTATCGTAGGGACAATTCATAAATTGTCCTTACAAAGGTCAGGGGAAACGTATATTTAATTTCTGCTGGATATATCTAATGATATAGATAACAATATGGACAAAACTCAGTTCAAACTTGTAATTTTTGATTGGGATGGAGTGTTAGTAGATAGCGCACCAATTATACAAAGATAGTTTTTAATGATATGCGGCAGCTTTCTCAACTGCTGTAGCTATTGGGCAGTACCTAAGTTATTTTACTTATTGTTAATTTTCTGTTAAAGTAAAAACCAACTACTTTAAACCTATCAACTTACTGGAGTTATATTTGCTGCAATCATCAATAAGTAATCTTTTCTCCTGTGGGTAATAGGTGCAAAACTCCGTTCCATCTTTCAGAGGAATCAATCCATGAGTGTAATGTTTTTGGCTGCCGATGATTGGATACATATAGGTTTTAGACTAATACTGGCACTTTTAGTCGGTTGCATAATTGGATTGAATCGCCAGAAAGGTGGTAGAGCAGCAGGGATGAGGACATTTATGCTGGTGACTATGGGAGCAGCATTATTTGTGATGATTCCTTTGCAAGCTGAAGGTGAAAGTTCGTTTGCTGCGACTAATGCTCTGAGTCGTACTATTCAAGGTGTAACTACTGGTATAGGCTTTCTTGGTGCAGGATTAATTTTGCAAGAATCTCCCAGAAAATCTGAAGTGCCAAAAGTACGGGGTTTGACTACAGCGGCCTGTGTTTGGACAGCGGCAGGATTAGGAGCAGCTATTGGTTGTGGTTTGTGGCAAATGGGATTGTTGGGAGGATTTTTGACTTTAATTACTTTGAGTGGTATGAAGCGACTTAATCGTTTTTTTAGATTTTTAATTGGTCAAAATAATCAACCAATTGCTTCACAGCTAAATGCTCCTGCTGATGATGATGATTAACAGTAAATAATGACAGCACTTTTGGAGTAAATGAGGTACGTCAATTTTAGAAGATAGTTTTAAAACTTGAAGTTCAATAGGCTAATGTACTTCATAATCTCCAATCTGCTGTAAAAAAAATATTTCTCTAATTAGGGGTTGCTGAAAAATCCTTTCCGTGAATTTTCTCTGCTAAAATATTCAACAATTTTTTATTTGATATAGCCTAAAGCCATAGCACCATAACCAATTAAACTACTACCTAAAACTAGCCAAGCAGCATTGATGCGGTAACGAGTAATCAAAACTGTGGAGATGAGTGCGATCGCTATCCCCAAAATATCTACATAGGGTGGTTTTGCTATTTTTAAAGTAGCTATTCCCAGTTGCAAGGTAGCTACTACCATCAGTGCTACAGCACTGGCATTCACAGCATCTAAAAATGATCTTATCCAAGCAGAACTGCGTAAACGGGGAATAATCGGATTTAAGGCAGCAACAAAGAGAAAAGATGGTAGAAAAATACCAATGGTAGCTACTATCGCACCAGGTATACCAGCTAAGACATAGCCGATAAAAGTGGCAGTAGACAGCACTGGACCAGGGGTAAATTGACCAATAGCGATCGCATCTAGTAGCTGCTGTTGTGTTAACCAGCCATATTCTTGAACTAATCCCCCCTGCAAAAATGCAATTAGCACATAGCCACCACCAAACAAAACACTACCAACTTTCAGAAAAAACCAACCTAATTGCCATAAAGGAATAGATGTACCTGCCACAGTGCTAATTGTAGATGTTGTCTGTAAAGTTGCCCCTGTAGTTAAGACAGCAATCAATAAGTTAGGTTTATTTCCTGGTGGTTTGTCTTGATTTCTAGGATGTAACCAAATCATACCTAGTAATCCTCCAAACAATAAGGCAATTACTTCATTCACTTGCCGAATTAATACCAATAATCCTACAGCTATAGCAATAATCAGTAATTGACGGTTTTTAACCGCTTTTTTTGCTAAACCCCAAAGGGAATTTACAATAACCGCTAAAACAGCAGGTTTGATACCATAAAGTAAAGGTGAAATTTGAGGTAAACTACCATAATTAACATAAATCCAGGCAAATATCCCTGTTATTAAAACCGCAGGTAATATAAAACAAACACCTGAGACAATTAACCCTGGCCATCCTGCATAAATATATCCGACATGAATTGCCATTTCAGTGGAATTGGGACCAGGAATCAAATTAGTTGCACCTAGTAAATCCAGAAAATGGTCTTGTGTCAACCACCGACGACGCTTCACTACTTCATCTTCAATCATGGCAATATGGGCAACTGGTCCACCAAAGCCAATAACACCCAATTTAAAAAATAGTGTAGCTATTTCACCCAACCGACTAAATAAGTTATACTGCATAGCCTGCGTAATCTACGTTAAAAATGTAAAAGCAAACTTACGTTTATCCCTACTTATTTTATATTTATTATTATTTAATAACCAGCAGTTTTATCTACCACATTGCGTAAAGACTTACCTTGACAATAGCGGTTGAAATTGTCAAGAAATAGGGCAAGTGTTCTCTCTTTGACTCTAGGAGAATTTCCAGAACAATGGGGTGTAATAAACACATTTGGCAATGTCCACAAAGGACCTTCTGCTGGTAATGGTTCTGTAAATACAGTGTCTAAAGCTGCCCCAGAAATCCACCCTGCTTGTAAAGCTTGAGTAAGTGCTGATTCATCAACAATTGCCCCTCGCGCAATATTAATTAAAAATGTAGTGGCTGCATTAATAACACCCAATTCAAGTGACTTAACTATTATACCGTAATTTTGTATTTATTTAGATTAAACCCAATCGACAGCATTCATTCATCGAGGTAGTTCTCGGAAATAAAGCTTTGCAAAGATATATTCTCCGGTAACTTTATCAACTTACCGTAGTTTTTGCTTGCGGTTTGGGAGAGGTTGTGGCATAATCTAGCTGTTAAGTACAGTATTCCGCCCGAGTTACCGTAGTTAAAAATTTACTTTATAAATCTTGCTGCAAGGAATTTATGATGCTTAAAGATGGACAAGGGCTGTTAGTGACAACAGATTCAGCCGAAGCGATCGCTGCTATTAACCGTTTTATTGATCAATCCCTTGCTTATGGTAAAGATGCAAAAACAGCGATTTTAGAAGCAGTTGACGCTGATCCAAATTGTGCTTTAGCTAATGCTTATGCAGCCGCTTATCATCTGAGTCAAGAAAGTACAAAAGATTGGCAACAGGCACAACCATATTTGCAAGTCGCACAAAGAAATTTAGGCAAAATTACTGCCAGAGAACAGTTATACGTAGAAGCAATTTTAGCTTGGGCAAATCAAGAGATTGATGTAGCAATAGCTCTTCATGAAGAGATTACCAATCAATTTCCCACTGATTTAATTTCCGTGCAGCAGGGGCAATATCACTATTTTTATACAGGTAATAAAGAAAAATTACTAGAAATTGCCCAAAAAGTTTTACCTAACAATCCCCAACAAGATTATCTATATGGGATGGTGGCTTTTGGCTTAGAACAATGTCACCAATTACCAGCAGCAGAAAAAATGGCACTTGAGGCGATAGCGTTAAATATATATGATCCTTGGGCGCATCATGCTATTGCTCATGTAATGGAAACCCAAGGAAGAACCCAGGAGGGAATAATTTGGATGGAGAATTTTGCATACACCTGGGACAACTGTAACTCTATGCTTTATACCCACAACTGGTGGCATATAGCACTGTATTATTGGCAATTAGAAAACTACGAAAAGGTTCTGAAAATCTACGATGAGCATATTTGGCAACGTGCTAACAAACAATCTCCCAAAGACCAAGTAGGGGCAATTTCCATGTTATTACGGCTAGAATTACGTGGGGTAGATGTAGGCAACCGTTGGCAAGATATCAGTCCTTATCTTTACAGTCGCATTGATGAACACGCATTACCATTCCAGGATTTGCATTATGTCTATGCCCTTACCAAAGCTGGACACAATAACTGGGTAAAAGAAATGCTTCAAAGTATGGAACATCACGCCTTGAGTATTAATCCCTTTCTCCGCAGGAGTTGGGTAAAGATAGCAATTCCCGCAGCTAAGGGCATGGTAGCTCATGCTCAAGGTGATTTCCAGACAACTGTTAACGAACTCAAATTTGTATTATCGCGGTTGCATGAGATTGGGGGAAGTCATGCACAGCGAGTATTATTTGCAGAAATTTATCAAGATGCTCTCTTGCGCGAACAAAAGCAGCATCGAATTTATCCTATTAGTGCTTAAAATCTTATGGGATGGGCATACTATGGCTAACGCCACGCCACGCTAACGGCAAGTGTTACAGTGAGCTTGTCGAACTGCTCAGTACAAGTCTTGCCCGTCCCTATATTATTGGCACTGATTAAGTACCCGATAATTCTCTAACTTCACTGCATCAAAACGCTTAACACTAAATTGTTTCATAATTTCTTGCAACTGAGCATCTGGTTGGAGTAGAGCCAATTGCATTTGCTGAATCAAAGAGATACCTAAACGCCGCGCTGTTACCAATGGTGGCATAGGAGAGGGTCCGATTATTTGCACCACACGTAAATGGTGTGATAATTCAGGAAAATCCCGTAATTCTTGTTCTAATACAACACTATCAATGGCTGCACAATCAGCCAGTCCTTCAATTACCCAACGAATAGAACGTTGATGAGAACCTGATTCTAAAGATTTTCCCCAGAAATTGGGTGAATATTTTTCTTGAATCAACCACCGCCAAAGTAAATGATAACCACTATTAGAACCAGAGTCGTTATAGCAAAAAGTTTTCCCTGATAAATCAGCAAACTTCTGAATATTGCTATCAGTCTTAACAATCACATCTGCATAGTATATAGGACAATCACCATATCGAGATGATTGCATCACAGGCGCAACTAATGTCTGTAATTGATTTGGTGCTATTTGACTATAACGAATTAGTGGTAATCCACAAATAAAAGCCAAGTCTATTTGGTCTTTAAATAATAGAGTGTCTTTTAAGGGGTCGTATTTACTTTGATGTAGTGCAATTTCTACTTGTAAAACACGACCTAAATAAGCTGTAATCTCCTGATATAATCCAAAATAATTAGGAGCTAAATAAGATACAGCCTGTAATTTTGTAATCTTAGTCATTCTTTTTTTTAAACACTGCTATTTTGGAAAATTTTAATTAGCTTTTGCCTAGAGTAATGAATATATAAAAAACTGAGACTAGCAAAAGCAAGCAGCATGATTTTGAAAACTATTATATAAGGATAAATATACCACCATGTCCCCTTAAATAAGGATACTCCTAGTTCTGATACCTTCCCTAAAAAATGAGGATATGCTTTTTGATGGATCTGAATATTAATGTCTTGGCCTAATGTCATGATAAATTCTCTTGTCAATAAAAAACTAAAGCACAGCAACTCGATAGGTTTACCGTAGATTATATCAAAAAAAATCTGGTTTTCCTATTTTGACGAATAAAAATTCCTAATAACCAGCAGTTTTATCTACCACATTGCGTAAAGGCTTACCTTGACGATAGCGAGTGAAATTATCAAGAAATAAAGCAAGTGTTCTCTCTTTGACTCTAGGAGAATTTCCAGAACAATGGGGTGTAATAAACACATTTGGCAATGTCCACAAAGGACTTTCTGCTGGTAATGGTTCTATAAATACTGTATCTAAAGCCGCCCCAGCAATCCAACCTTCCTGTAAAGCCTGTATAAGTGCTGATTCATCAACAATTGCCCCTCGTGCAATATTAATTAAATAGGAATCTGGGCGGAATAAACGCAGGGTTTCCACATCAATCATTCCCTTTGTTTCCGGCGTTAAAGGTGTAGCAATCACCACAAATTCTGCTTCTGGAAGTAGTTCTTTCCAATCATTAGCACCAACTACTTTATCAAAGTTTGGTAATGGTTTTGGATGACGAGAACTGCCAAAAATACGCATTCCAAAAGCTTTAGCACGAACCGCAATTTCTTGACCAATTCCACCTGCGCCGATAATTAATAAAGTTTTCTCGAATAATTCTTGAATTGGTAAACCTCTTTGCCAATCATGCTCATTTTGTAGTTTATATAAACTTGGTAATCGTTTAGAATAAGCCAGTAGATAAGTAATCACAAATTCAGCAATAGGGATACCATGAACCCCTGCACCATTAGTTAAAATTAAATCTCTTTCTAAATATTTTGGTGTCAAAATATGATTGACACCCGCATTTGGGGCATGATGCCAACGTAATGAAGGCGCTGCATATAATACTCGATGTAAAGTAGTTGGTTTGAGATAAAACCAACTAAAATAAACTTCTGCATCTGTGGCATCACCATCTATATTACCCTCACTATCTACACGCAATACAATAGTATTTTTAGGTAAATGCGGCTCAATCTCATGGGCAATTTCTACTGGTAAAATCAGTTTCATAGGGAGTCTCCCAAATGTGTAAATTTATTTTTATCTAAGGTCAAAATGTTCTAAAGACTTGATATGATTGAACCGCAAAGGACACAAAGGACTCAAAGCTAAGAGAGTTTAAGAGATTTTTTAGTGTTGCTGCAATTATTTTTTCAAAATTGGGATGCTCCCGTTTCATAATTGATAACTTCGATTATTTTTGATATTCTATTTCATCTTCTCCAACAATTTATATGTTGAGTCTTCTTTAGCCGTGGTTGTAACAGATTTTCCCCAACCGATATTTTTACGATAACTGCCTAAAAGTTGAGATTCTGCTAATGATTCTTCGTTGATCCCTGTTAATGGTTCTACGTCTGGGGCAACATACAGCGCATCAACTGGACAATATAATTCACACATAAAGCAGGTTTGACAATCGCTTTGTCTGGCAATTTTTGGAGGTGCATCTGGTACTTTATCGAAAACATTTGTTGGGCAAACTTTCACACAGAGATTACATTGAATGCACCGGGATTCACTAACTAATTCAATCATAATAAAAAACCAAAATTAATATTGATGTAGGTTGGGTTAAGCCAATTTTATGTGAGGCTGCACATAATCCTGAAATCCCTTAATTAATCCATCTTTATCTGCGTTCATCTGCGTCCATCTGCGTTCAATTTAAGTTGTAATCATGTTGGGTTTCCTTGCGTCAAACGCCATTCGCCACAAGACGGGAAACCCGTCCAAGGCGATGGCTCTCCAACCTACAATTAAACAGTTACGAGTTCTTTCGCTTTTGTTTCCTAGATAGGTGCAGCTTTTACCCATACTTGATCCAAACCACCACTAATTAAATAATGATGTTGGTTAGCATCCTGTTGTGGATAATCTAAATGTTTGTGCATTCCGCGAGTTTCTTTCCGTTCCAAGGCACTGCTATACATCCATCTAGCTGTGGCTACCATTCCCGCAGCTTCCCTTGTGCGGACAATATTACTATTATCTGCAACTTCACTATGACGAATTTTATGCCAAAGGAAATGTAATCTTTGCAATGATTCCGTTAAAGTTTTTTCATTACGGAAATAATTGTGATTGTATGGGAAAACTTCCGCTTGAGTAGCTTTAATGATGTCTTCACTGTGAATTTGCTTCTCACTACCAGAGATAAATCCTACACCACCTACAGCTTGAACTGGTCTTTGGTTGGCTTGCATACCTAAATTATGGGAGTATGTAGCCGCAGACTGTCCTGCCCAATATCCTGAAGATAGCGCCCAAGCTGCGTTATGACTACCACCACCGGTAAAGCCACCACAAATTAATTCTCTGGTTGCGGCATCACCGGCGGCATAGAGTCCACGTACAGAACTAGCACAAGTATAATCAGTAATTCTAATGCCACCTGTGCCTCGAACAGTCCCCTCTAAACGCAAGGTGACAGGGAAACGTTGAGTAAAGGGATCAATACCTGCACGATCAAAAGGTAGGAAGAAATTGGGTTGAGATAAACGCATTGTCACCCGCATTTCTTCTGATGCTTTGTCAATGATGGCGTAAACAGGCTGAGTTAGCAAAGTTTCGGCAATGACAGAACGCCCTTTTTGCGAACCAGCGCCGGGGATAGGTGTACCATCCTCGTAGGTGAAAGTTGCCCAATTATAGAATAGGGTTTTAGTTACAGAAGAAAAAGCAGGTGCGATGCCATAGGCGTTGGAAAATTCCATTCCTGACATATCTGCACCCGCTTCGGCTGCCATCAGGTATCCATCCCCTGTTAGCACATTGCAACCCAAGGCTTTACTCAAGAAAGCACAGCCTCCGGTAGCAATGATCACTGAATGCGATCGCACAACCCACTTTTCACCAGTCTGACGGTTAACCCCTGTCGCCCCAGCTACAGCCCCTTCTGCATCTACCAACAACTGCAAAGCCGGACTGTGATCTAAAATTTTCACCCCTGCCCGTTTTATTTGTTGCCGCATCAAACGCATATATTCTGGACCTTGGAGACTGCGCCGATAGAGTCTACCATCTTCATCTGTAGGAAAAGGATAACCCCATTCAGCTAGTTGGTTGACGTTCGCATAAGTTTGATCTAGTACCCGTTGCATCCAATCACGGCTAGATAAAAACCCTCCTAAAGCCTCTCTAGAACCCATTGCTGCTTCTCGACTGTCGGGTTCTGGTGGCACATACCATACACCGTTACCTGATGCGGCTGCACAGCCACTTGTACCACAATAGCCTTTATCTACTAAAACCACTTTTGCACCAGTATTAGCAGCACTCCAAGCCGACCAAGTACCAGCAGGACCACCACCAATTACTAATACATCAGCTAATAAGGTTTGATCAAAATCGCTATCTTGCGAAAATAGTTGTTTTTGAGTCATGGAACTTCCTCTTTTTTGTAACATTAATTGATTGAAAAACCGTAGGTTGGGAAGCCACCGTTGTGGACGGGTTTCCCGGCTGGAAACGAGTGGCGTTTGACGTAAGGAAATCCAACAAAATTCTGAAAATGTTGGGTTGCGCTGTCGCTTAACCCAACCTACGTAATAACTTAGACTCCCGGTGTAGTTCCACCATCAACTTGAATTTCTGCACCAGTAATAGAACCAGCTAAATCAGAAACTAAAAATAAAGCTAGTGCAGCAATTTCTTCAGGTTGAACTATTTTTCCTAAAGGTATTGATTTTACTGCTTGGGCTTGATATTCATCCACAGTAATACTCAAACTCTCTGCATTTTGCACTGCTAAAGTTTTCGCTCTTTCTGTGTCTGTTAAACCAGGAGAAATGGCATTAATTTTAATATTATCTAGGGCTAATTCTTTAGAAATGCCTCGTGTAAAGTTGAGCAATGCTGCATTTGTCGTTCCTCCTGGTAGGAAATTAGGACGGGGTGTACGTCCAGCACCACCGATAATGTTAACAATACGTCCATCACCCTGTTTTTTTAGATGAGGTACAACGGCTCTCACAAAGCGAATATAACCCAAAAGTTTTAAATTCCAAGCATCTAAAAATGCTTCATCACTTAATTCTAAAAATGACCCTGCACGGGCTGAACCAGCATTATTAATCAAGATATCAATTTTTCCAAATTGTTCTAATGTTGTAGAAACAACTTTTTCAATATCTTCTGCTTTAGTTAAATCGGCACTCACACCAATAACTTTAGCATTTGTATCATCTAAGGATTGAATATCAATTACTGCTTGATCAAGTCTTTTTTGGTTGCGAGCAGCAATAACGACATTCACACCTTCACTATATAAACCTTTGGCGGTAGCTAATCCAATTCCGGCACTACCACCTGTAACAATTGCTGTTCTACCTGATAGATTTAGTTCTAAACTCATAACAGTTGTACCCGATAAATTTACCCAGTGGATTCGTTAATGTATTTCGCGCCAAGAGGTAAAGGAGCAAAGACACAAAGTTTTAGATTTTAAGTTTTAGATTTTGAATTTTTATTTGCTCCTGAGATGAAAATTTAATTTTGTCTGGCTGCAAATTTTTCTAATAAAAATTGCTTGAGATGTGGCTGTTCTAAATTAATTCCTAATTCATTAGCTTTTTGAGCAACTTGTTCATAGGTTAAATCTGCTTGAATTGCTTCTGCTATTAAGGCTATTCCTCCGGCTCTTGCACCACCAGCACAGTGAATTAAAATTGGTTTCGGCAATTTCTCAATAGCTTGAATTGCTTCTGCTGTTAATTTTTGATTTGCCGCTTGAGAATTTAAGGGAATGTTTGTATATTCCAGTCCTACAATTTGTGCTTCCTGCTTTTCATCGTGAACAAAACCATTTTCATCAGGAGAACGTAAATTTAAAACTGATTTGAAACCTTCTATTGACAATTGTTTTAATTCATCGGATGAAATTTGTCCGGCAATACTCAAATCATTGCTCACCTTTTTAAAATCAGTCATTTTAATTCCTCTTGTTATCAAATCAATAAATAGATGCAAAAACTTTATCTGCTGCTGCTCGTAATGCAGTAGCAGCGCCAGCACTCATATCTCGTGGCGCACAAATTCTATTTCTGATATAAGCCAGCGTAATAGTCCCTGTAGCAGCGATAATTGGATCTATACTTTCTTTACCTCCAGTTCTACCGCCTGGTAATAATTCGTTATTACCATTCAGGAGATAATCAGCTAATAATCGTAGGTGAAAATCCACAGCGTCTTTAATGATTGAGATATCACCTAAAGATTGAACTCCAGAATTTTTGAGAATATCGCTAATAGCAACTTCTCGATTATCACTTAATCTTTCAGCCGCTTCTGCACGATATTCAATAAATTCAGCCTCAGCTAAATCTAAAGGTAAGGGATTACCAATAGGTTCTATGCCAAATCTCCGCCTTAAAAGTAAATTATTAGTAATGTTGTCTGATTTAACTCTGTTGTAAGCAGGACGTTTTTTAAGTGCTGCAAACCAAACATTGATGAGAGGAAAACGAGAATTTCCTTTGATGTGATATCCTCTATATACTGGTAAATTAGCCGCCAATCTATCTAAATGGGGACTATACATAATATCTACCAGGCTAAATGTTGATAAAAAATAGGGTTTTGGATATCTCCCTAAAGTCTTTTCAATTTCATCTAATTTAGCTTCAAATTCTGCTTGTAAATTTGCTAATTCTTTGGCATCTTCTGGAGGTTGTCTCAAGAATTTATAGGCAATATCCCGAAAACCATTGGTTTCTGCATCTTCAACCCATTGTCTGGCGATCGCATTTTCTTCTGGATCTTCTGGTAATAACGTTTCCCCAAAATGCTCTTCCAATTCTAAAAGAATATCTTTAGATTCATAAACTAACTTACCCTCAATTTTAGCAGCAGGTACAAGAGTTGTTGGCACTAAATCTGTGTACCATTTCGGTTTATTACTCAGATCAATAAATTCTGTTTCAAAGGGAATTTGTTTTTCTTCTAACGCAAACCAAACTCTTTCGCAGAAAGGACACCAAGAGTTACTATCTCTATATAACAATACTGGTGGTTTTCTCTCAGGGGGAAGTTTATACAGACTACTAGGAATAGGAGTAGTAGAAGGTGCTTGTCCTGGTCTTTTAACTCGACGGGCGGGGGTATTTTGTCGAGCTTTTTCTAATAATTGTTCCCAACTGGATATGGTAGTGCTTGCAATGGCCATTTCTTATCTCGCTTTATTTGGAACGCCGGAAAATACAAATAATTCTTCTTCTTTTGGTGTAGGTAGATGTTCACCTAAATAACGATGAATTCCTACTCCCATATCTCCTGTTGCTGTGAGTTTAAAGTTAACTTCCTCAAATCCAAAATCACGGAAGTATTTACGCACGGTTTCTGAATAAGCAATACCGTTAGAATGTCCACGAGTCCAAAGCACAAATGTGCCTTTTTTACTCAGAAAACTGAGATTTCCTAATAAACGATTGAGTTCATTTTCATCAGCTAAATTGCCAAAAATACCACAGACAATGACAATATCTGCTGGTACTGCTCCTACATAGTTATCAGCAGCAGTTGCATCACCATTGATAAACTCAATTTGTTTTGTTAGACCCAATGATTCTATAGTCGCACGTCCCCGTTCAACTAACCCAGGATTGATTTCTACTAATCTTGCATATACATCTTTAGTACGGGGATGATTTGCTAATGTTCCTAATAAATCTCGTCCATCACCAGCGCAAACACTAACTACCCGAATAGCTCCTATTGGGGAGTGATCTAAACTATAGGAAATATATTCCTGCACGATTTCTAAACGCTGCTGTAATTTGGGTTCAGTGTTGTAAAGATCGTGCCATTCTAACCAATCTTTTGGCATAAAAAAGATTCCCCGATTGCTAAAAACTTAGATTTTGGAGTGTGTTTTTTATCACTCCAATTTTAATATACGGTAAACCTATCGAGAATTAGTAGTTTAAGGATAAATACAGATTAACATATCAATTTACAGAAAATCAAGTAGTTAAATAATTAGATATCTAGCTAGTAATACGAAAAATGATTAAGTGGTTTGTAATAATTGACTAACTTGCGCTAAGTCTACATTTCCACCACTGATAATTACGCCAATTCTCGCTGCTGGTGCTTTAACGCTACCTTCTAATAATGCGGCTGCGGCTATGACTCCAGTGGGTTCAACAACGATTTTTAAGCGTTCCCAAATAAAGAACATGGTGCGAATGATGGCTGCTTCCGATACAGTCACCATATCATCTACGTATTCTAAGACTAGGGGAAAGGTGATTTTACCTAAACTGGGAGTCCTGACACCATCAGCAATGGTCTGGGGATTATGGACGGTTTGCAGGGTTTTGCTGTAAAAAGAGCGAGTAGCATCATCAGCTAATTCTGGTTCTACACCAATTATTTTACAATTAGGTAAAAGTGCTTTTGTTGCGATCGCACAACCAGAAATTAATCCACCACCACCGCAACATACCAATAAGTAGTCTAGTTGTCCCACTTCTTGAATTAGTTCTAATGCAGTTGTACCTTGTCCAGCAATGACATGAGGATAATCATAAGGTGGAATTAAAGTTAATTGGCGTTCTGCTGCGAGATTTTTGGTTAATTCTTCCCGGTTAGTTGTGTCACGGTTGTACAAAATGACTTCTGCACCATAGCTGCGAGTTGCAGTTTGTTTGACTATTGGTGCATCATCAGGCATAACTACAATGGTGGGAATATTGAGTAATTTCCCGGCTAAAGTGATCGCTTGGGCATGATTTCCTGAAGAATAGGTAATAACGCCTTTTATTTTCTGTTCTACTGATAATTGGACTAGGGCATTATAAGCACCACGAAACTTAAATGCTCCCGTCCGTTGGAAATTTTCGCATTTAAAAAATACTTGGCTTTGAGTCAGTTCATTGACAGTACCAGAGGTAATTACTGGTGTTTGATGAGCAATACCCACAAGCCGTTTTTGTGCGGCTTCTACATCAGTAATAGTAACAAAATCAGATAATAACATTATTTTTTCATAAAGTAACTCTCACCACCACTAATATTAAGTGAGGTGAGAATTTCGCTTTGTATTTTTTTACAAAACTCGGTTAAGGTGCTGGATTAGGATAACGAGTATGAATTGCATCTATTTCTGCGAAAATCTCTTTATCCAAAACCACATTGACACTATCTATATTTTCCTGCAATTGTGCCAAAGTTGTTGCCCCAATAATTGTACTTTTCACAAACCAGCGACTTTTGACAAATGCGATCGCTAACTGAGTCGCTGAAAGATTATACTTTTTAGCAATCTCCACATAAGCCTTAACCGCTTCTTGTACATTGGGTTTCAAATAACGTTGCCCAAAACCAGGAAACAGAGATATTCTTGTATTTTCTAACTGTTGATTTTCTATGTATTTACCAGTTAAAAACCCAAACCCAAGAGGACTATAAGCCAATAAACCCACATCTGTATAACGATAAACTTCAGCTAAACCTGATTCAAAATTACGATTGAGTAAATTGTAAGCATTTTGAGTTGTCAGAACTTTAGGTAATCCCAAATCATTAGCAATGCGAACAAACTCACTTACTCCCCAAGGTGTTTCATTACTTAAACCCAAATAACGAATCTTTCCAGCTTTAATCACATCAGCAAACGCCTGTAACTGTTCCGCAATAGGCACAGTTTCCCTTTCTAATTCTGGATTATAACTTGTCTGTCCAAATGTAGGAACATAACGATCAGGCCAATGAATTTGATACAAGTCTATATAATCAGTTTGTAATCTCTGCAAACTATCATTTACAGCCTGTGTAATATTCTCACGGTCAACTTTATTATTTCCACCTCTCAACCAGGAAAAAGGACGACCAGGACCTGCAATTTTAGTCGCAACTATTAGTTGATCTCGTTGCTGTTTCTTTAACCATTCCCCAATATAAGCCTCAGTTTTTCCTTGGGTTTCACCACGAGGGGGAACTGGATACATTTCCGCAGTATCCAAGAAATTTATCCCTTGGGCAACAGCATAGTCAAGTTGTTGATGCGCCTCCTCAATAGTATTTTGATGTCCATAGGTCATCGTTCCCAAGCAAATTTCTGAAACCTTGAGGTCGCTTCCAGGAAGTTGGTTGTATTTCATAATGTTTGAATAATGCTCCTTAATTCCATTTTGTTACAAAAACTAATAATATCGCTATCTTTTAAACATACACTAAGTCTACCGATTTATCGGAGTTAATAGCTTGACAACTATACTATCATACCCAAACTAGATGGACAAGCCTTTGTAAAAATTAATTTAAAATTCTAAAAAATGTATCCATGAATACTCACATTTTAGTTTTTTTATGAAATAGTGCTACTTATCAATCATTAACTACAGTATCTTGATAGAATTACCGTATATTGTTTTTATACATAAGGTAATTGTGTCATTACTCTAGGCTTTTATGTCATTAATAATACAAAACTAACCCAGATAGACCTACAAGAAAGTTCTATCTGAGAAGTTCGATTTTCTCCTGTGATTCAGTGTGAAATTCTATGTAATTTCGTGTCGGCTCTAATTCTGTGTGTGTGTGGGGTTATCAACCAAAATGAAAAAAACTGCTTGGAATTTATTGCTTACTTTACCAATGTCTATATTCCTCTTGGTCTTAGCAGCTAGTACAAAATCTTCTGCTAGTGAAAGAGGGCAAGAAAAGGAAACGACAGGTAAAGAGACCTTATCAACCGTCAGTATAAATATCCCTGACTCTGACAACGTTAATCAAATAATTACCCAAAAAGAAACTAACTCAGAACTTTTCTTTTCATCTAATGAGTTTCAAGATAGTGAGTCACAACTTACATCTGTATCCCAACTTTCAGATGTCCAACCAACAGATTGGGCTTTTCAAGCTTTGCAATCTTTAGTAGAACGTTATGGTTGTATTGCTGGTTATCCAGATAGTACATTTAAAGGTAATCGTGCCTTGAGTCGCTATGAATTTGCCGCAGGATTAAACGCTTGCTTAGATCAAGTAAATAAACTTATTGCATCATCCACATCAGATTTAGCTGTAAAAGAAGATTTGGAAGGCATACAACGTCTAACTGAAGAATTTAGTACCGAACTTGCTCAATTACGCGGGAGACTAGATAAGTTAGAAGCAAGAACAGCAGAAATAGAGGCTAATCAGTTTTCGACAACAACTATACTGAGCGGTCAGGCTCAGTTCGTACTGGGAGGTGTTTTAGCGGGCAATAACGTGATCACCAAAAAACCAGCACCTAATATCATCACATTTCAAAATGCAGTTCAATTAGCACTAAACACAAGTTTTACTGGTAAAGATCAACTGCGATTAGTCCTTTCAGGTGGAAATATTGAATCTTTGGGACAAACTAGGACTGGACTTTTGGGAACATTTGATGGCAGAACGGCCGATAATCGTAGACCTAATCCTGCTCAACCCAATCAGGTTTTTGTTAGTGGTATTCGTTATCGTTTTCCTATTGGTAAAAAGACCCAATTTAATATTTTTGCTCAGTCAGATGGAGCTAATGAAATAGGTTTAAGTGGACCAACTAACCCCTTTGAAGGTTCTTTCACTAATGGGATAACACGATTTTCCCGACGGAATATGGTGTACAACTATGGAGATACCGGACCGGGAATTGCTATTCTTCATAATCTAAGTGAGCAGTGGCAATTAGGAGCATCCTATAGCGCCCCTAATGGCAATGACCCCTCGCCTAATAATGGTTTGTTTACAGGCAGATATGTGGCTTTTGGACAATTAACTTACTTTAGCCCCAAAAAGAATTTTCGCCTTGGTTTAAGTTACGCTAATACCTACAGTCCACCAGGTGCAATTGGTCAAGGAGGAACAAACTTTGGACCTGCTGCTGGTAGTAACTTAGCAAATAGTACCGTACCTGGTGCGGGAACCGTGGGAAACCTTTATGGAATTGGGGCATTATATAGACTAAATCCAAAATTAACAGTCAATGGTTTTGTGGGGTATTCAGCCCATCGTTATTTAGGGCATGGAGATGGTCAAGTCTGGAATTGGGGAGCAGGAATAACATTTCCCGATTTAGGTAAAAAAGGTAGCTTAGGCGCTCTCTTTGTGGGTCAAGCACCAACACTGACTCGTTTAAGTTCAAATGTAGATTTAGGAGCAGGTAGGGGTCAAGCAGACAAAGATACTTCACTGCACATTGAGGGATGGTATAAATATAAACTCACTGATAATATTGAGATTACACCTGGATTTATTTGGGTAACAGCACCAGACTCAGATGCTAGTAATCCTGCTAGTGTAGTCGGTTGGCTGCGTACAACTTTCAGGTTTTAACCTAGTAAAGTACCTCTGATAATATAGCGCAAGCCATATCAAGATTTACATGATTCGAGGATTTGCAGGGTTTCGTATTTATTAAAATTCTTTAATCCTGTTAATCCTTTAATCCTGGACATCCTGATTCAGACATTTTCATTCTTTGCTATCATTATTTTTCCGAAAGTTAAAAGTTATGACTAACCTAACTGAATTACTAAATTATAGGTATGGTAATGACAAATTTAATCCAGATATTCCCTGGAGTGACACATTAGCAACTTTGCTATCTCATCGTTCAATTCGTGCTTATTTACCTGATGCTTTACCCCCAGGAACTTTAGAAGTTTTAATCGCTGCTGCCCAATCTGCCTCTACTTCCTCTAATCTTCAAACTTGGAGTGTGGTAGCAGTTGAAGATGGAAATCGTAAAGAAGAATTATCAAAACTAGCTAATAATCAAGCGCACATTCGCCAAAGTCCTCTCTTTTTAGTATGGTTAGCAGATTTAGCTAGACTAACAAATATTGCTGAAAGTCGTGGACTACCTCACGAAGGTTTAGATTATTTAGAAATGTTTTTGATGGCGGCTATAGATGCAGCTTTAGCAGCGCAAAATGCTGTAGTAGCAGCTGAATCTCTGGGATTAGGAACTGTGTATATCGGTGCATTGCGAAATAAACCACAAGAGGTAGCCCAAATTTTGAATTTACCTCCTCATGTAGTTGCTGTTTTTGGTTTGTGTGTGGGCTATGCAGATCCCGTTGTTAAAATAGCAATTAAACCACGTTTACCGCAATCTGTAGTTTTACATCGAGAAATATATAACCTTGCAGAACAAGAGCAAGGAATATTAGAATATAACCAAATCATGGAAAATTTCTACAATTCACAACATATGAATATTCCTGGTGATTGGTCGGAACATTCTAGTAAAAGGGTAGCATCGGCTGAATCTTTATCTGGTCGGCATAGGTTAAAAGAAATTCTGAATAATTTGGGGTTTGAATTAGGATAATTAAGTTTTGTAATCAGGGTATAAATCACAATAATTTGTTAAAAAATACTCAAAAATAAATTTTTGTTATTGTTTGATGTAGGCAATTAATAGATTAATTGCAAAATTTTTGTATGGAATAAATCCTCATAAGTAAGTGGGGATTTTTTTATGTCTATTTTTAATATTTTTTTCTCAAAGATGCTTGCAATTTTTAGATAATTGTGAAATACTAAGATAAAACTACGGTATTCCTACAAAGTTATCGGAGATTCTACTCAATGGCACGGAAACAAGCATACTGGTATTAATACCAGATGCTTCTTTACTAAAGCTTGTTGTCCAGAAATGTGATACTCAACCTAATAAAAGAGATGAATTGCTGTCAATCTTACATATCTCTTAAAGCCTGAGCATAAATATGTTGATTTTCTAAGGATTTCGGCTCAGAAAACTGTTACATAAGCATTGCCTATTTTTATTTGACAGCTTTACTCCCATGACAAGTAAACAATCCAAAAGTAAGAGGTTTTGAACATGACTAATAAAGGAATGCAATTAAATCTTGAAGGACTGAGAAAGTCTTTTGGCAACAAAACTGTTTTACAAGGAATTGATTTAGAGATTCAGCCGGGAGAATTTGTAGCTATTGTTGGTCGGAGTGGCTGTGGTAAAAGTACAATGTTGCGTCTAGTGGCTGGGCTAGATGCGCCCAGTGATGGCAATGTTTTGTTAAACGGTAAATATTCTGATAAACCTATTAATCCAGCCGTTCGGATGATGTTTCAGGATTCTCGTCTGTTACCTTGGCAGCGAGTATTGGCAAACGTAGAATTAGGTTTAATAGGTGCTAATTCTAAAGTTTATGCTCGACAAACAGCTTTACAAGTGCTTCGTGATGTGGGGTTAGAAGACCGCGCCCACGAATGGCCTTCCGTTCTTTCCGGTGGACAAAGACAACGGGTGGCTTTAGCCAGGGCATTGGTAAGTAAACCGTCTTTACTGTTGCTAGATGAGCCTTTGGGAGCGTTGGATGCCCTAACTAGAATTGAAATGCAACAATTATTAGAACGTTTGTGGACAGAACAAGGATTTACAGCATTGTTAATTACTCATGATGTAGAAGAAGCCGTAGTTTTAGCAGACCGAATAGTTTTGATTGAAGATGGTCAAATTAGTATGGATGTGAAAATTGATCTCCCACGTCCAAGAGCTAGAGGAGATGCAAAGTTTGCTAAGACTGTGGAGAAGATTTTAAACCGAGTCATGGGTCAACCAGAATATCAAAAGTCAGAAGTGGAATACGTTTTTAGTTCTAGTTCTGCGATCGCCTAAATTTCCACAACTTTACTCTACACAACTCTGTACAGCCATAAATTTAGGACTTGTCATCTAGTATTACTCAGTTTTCTTCTCAGTCAGTGGCAGTTAGTTTTTCTCGCACCTTAATGGGGTGGGTGTTCCTTTCCCACCTCACTTTCTTAAATTAACTTAAATTAAATAGCTGAAAAATTTTTTACTTACTCAATCATAAAAGGTAATTTAATAATGCCAAATTGGAAAAATAAAATTGAATCATGGAAAGGCCTACGTATTACTCGTCGTCATGCCTTATTTGCTTTTGGTTATAGTGTAGTTTTGTCAACTACACTATTTAGTTGCAACAGTCCGCAACAAAAACAAAGTAATTCAGAGATAAACAATACAGCATCTAATACAACTAATACATCTACCTCTGGGAACAGTTCTACCTCTACTCAAAAAGTAGTGAGGATAGTCCGTTCTAAACAACTTACAGCCTTAGCAGTTCTGGAGAAACAAGGCACTCTGGAAAAACGCTTAGAACCTCTAGGTTATAAAGTGGAATGGCCTGAATTTGCCGCAGGTCCACAACAGTTAGAAGCTTTAAATGCAGGTGGACTGGATATTGCTTCCACTGCTGAATCACCTCCTATTTTTTCCCAAGCGGCTGGCGCTCCCCTGGTTTATTTAGCAGCTAATTCTTCAGATGGTCAAGCAGTTTCTCTTTTAGTTCCAGCTAATTCACCTGTTAAAAGTGTCCAGGATTTAAAAAGTAAAAAAATTGCTTTCCAAAAAGCCTCGATAGGGCATTATTTAACAGTTAGAGCCGTAGAAAAAGAGGGTTTAAAACTAACTGATGTTGAGTCTGTTTTCCTAGCACCTCCAGATGCTAATGCAGCCTTTAGTCAAGGTAAAGTTGATGCTTGGTTTATTTGGGAGCCATTCGTTACCAGAAATGTGCAGAACAAAGTTGGTCGTGTGTTGATAGATGGTGGTAATGGTTTAAGAGATACTAATAATTTTATTTCTACAAACCGTAAATTCTATCAAGAAAATCCTCAAGTGATTAAAATATTTTTGGAAGAATTACAAAAAGCACAGGTTTGGTCTAAGAACAATCCCAAAGAAATTGCTCAATTGTTGGCTCCTGTAACTCAACTTGATGCACCAACATTAGAAAAAATGCACAGTAAATATGATTTTGCATTAGTGCCTATTACCGATGCAGTGATCAACAAGCAACAAGAAGTTGCAGATAAATGGTACAGCCTGGGACTAATACCCAAGAAAGTTAATGTTAAAGACGGGTTTTTAACACCGGAACAATATGCGGAAATTACTCCCAAAGAAGTGTTAGCAAGTAAATAAAAATTTGTAATTTATTAATCTGGAAATCTCAACTATGACGACTCTAACTTTAACCAAATTTCAAATTACTCCTCTTGATGCACCCTTGGGAGCAGTAGTTACTGGACTAGATGCTAGTCAAACCATTGCACCTGAAGTCATTTTACAATTAAAACAAGCATTGCGGGATTATCATATTCTCATCTTCAAAAATCAAAATTTGACTGATGAGCAATTTTTAAACTTTAGTTTTTACTTTGGTTCTCTTTTTGTTCCTCCAGATAACGTTCCAGTTTTAGCTTCTCAGCCCGGAATCACACCAGTGATAATTCCTGTTTCCAATGTTGATAACGGTTATACAGGAACAGGTGAAATACCTTTTCATTCTGATCATAAATGGACTCCTTTTCCTTCCAGTGGTTCTTTACTTTATGCTTTAGAAATTCCATCCCAAGGGGGAGATACTTCCTGGTTAAATCTAAATTTAGCTTATGCAACTTTGGATGAATCAACAAAAAAACGAATTGCTAATTTACAGTTGATTACTTATAATCCGTTTTTAAATAAACCAGGAGAACCCAGAAGAAAATATCGTGAGGATAAAAATATTCCTCTCATTAGTCCTGTATTTCCCCATCCATTAGTCAGAACACATCCAGAAAGTGGCAAGAAGATTTTATATTTAGATTACGCCACAGAAGTGGAAATTGTAGGTTTAGATCCCCAAGAGGGTCAAGAATTAATTGCACAGTTGCGATATCATCTGCATCAACGTCAATTTTATTATCAACATAAATGGTCTGTGGGCGATATTGTTTATTGGGATAATCAATCTACATTACATTACCGTCAAGCTTTTGATCCTAATGAACGTCGAGTTTTGAAACGGATTAGTTTAGCGGGTAGTCGCCCATTTTAGGTTTTGTAATAAAAACAGTCATAAAACAATTTGAATTGAAATTTATTGAGGAGACAGAAGCATGAAGCTTAACTTACCACGACGCATATTTTTACAGAAATTCCTTCAATACTCAATATCAGCATTAGCTTTAGTTACTCTTTCTGTACCAATTTCCAGTAAAATAGTCGAAGCCCAAAATACAACTAATAAAACAGGCATTAACACCAAAGTAGTCCGACTGGCTTATCAAACTTCTGGCGATATTGTAAAGATCAAAGGAGTAGTAGATAAACGTCTTGAACCTTTGGGTATCAAAGTAGAATGGTCTCCATTTCCTGCTGGACCCCAACTTATGGAAGCGATGAATGCTAACAGAGTTGATATTGGTTCTGTGGGAGAAACACCACCTATATTTGCTCAAGCTGCTGGCGCTCAACTTGCCTATATTGCTGGACGTAAACCCAGTAAGGGTGAAGGTAGTGCTATTGTTGTTCAACAAGATTCTCCTATTAAAACAGTTAAGGATCTTAAAGGTAAAAAAGTTGTTTTTCAAAGAGGATCTGCTTCACATTATTTACTGCTTAGAGCATTAGGTGAAGTCGGGTTAAAAATTAGTGATATTCAAGCAGTGAGTTTAACTCCTGCTGAAGCCCGTGATGCCTTTATTCAAAAGAAGATTGATGCTTGGGTAGCTTGGGATCCTTTTATTGCTTTTGTCCAGAAAAATGCTAATGCTCGTGTTTTGAGAAATGCTTCAGGAATTGCTAACCAAGGTGGTTTTTATATGGCTAGACGTAGTTTTGCCGTTGAAAATCCAGAAGTTGTGCGTATAGTTTTAGAAGAAGTGGATAAGTTAGGGGAATGGGCAGAATCTAATCCTAATGAAGTTGTGAAAATTCTTGCTCCTGAATTGAAACTTGATCCAGCGCTTTTATCTGTGGTAGTTCGTAGACGTACATTTCGTTTACGTCCAATTAACTCATCTCTGATTGCCGAGCAACAACGCATTGCGGATCTATTCTACAACGAAAAAGTGATTCCTAGGCGAATTGCTATCAAAGATTCAGTTCTCACTTCTCAGCAGTATGCAGCTATTACACCGCGAAGAATTAGTAGAAAATAACTACTAATTGAGATTCCTGATTTCTGAGAACAAATCATAATTGGTTGGTAAGAATTCAGGAGTCAGAATATTTGTGTGAATATTTGTGTCTAGGAACAAATAAACTCTGCTTGTAATCATTCTCATCATCACTTAATAAATAAATGGTCATGAAACTTTCTTCTACTGATTTTTCATCAAAGTATTCAACAAGAAAAAATAAGTTCTATTTTAAATTTCTGAAAAACCGCTATTTTCAATCATTTATACCCTGGGTTGTACCAATTACAATAATTGTAGTGTGGCAGTTGTTATCCTCTATTGGTGTTATTCCTACAAGAATATTACCCGCACCTTTGGCAGTTCTTATTGCTGCTATTAAATTAGCTCAGACAGGTGAACTTTTCAGAAATATTGGTATTAGTGCCTTACGAGCGATATCCGGGTTTTTAATTGGGGGAAGTATTGGATTTAGTTTAGGTTTACTTAATGGTGTTTCTCGGATTGCGGAAAAATTACTAGATACATCACTGCAAATGTTGCGGAATATTCCTAATTTAGCATTAATTCCTCTAGTAATTTTATGGTTTGGCATTGGTGATGAAGCGAGATTATTTCTAGTATCTTTGGGTGTAATGTTTCCCATTTATTTAAACACTTTTCATGGGATTCGTAGTGTTGATCATGGATTGATTGAAATGGGTAAAATTTATGGTTTAAATACTTGGGGTTTATTTTGGCGAATTATTCTCCCAGGAGCAATGTCTTCAATTTTAGTTGGTGTGCGGTTTTCTTTGGGGATTATGTGGTTAACACTTATTGTGGCAGAAACAATTGCTGCTGATTCTGGAATTGGATATATGGCAACAAATGCTAGAGAATTTATGCAAACGGATGTTGTTGTGTTAAGCATTCTAATCTATGCCTTGTTCGGCAAGCTGGCTGATATAGTTGCTAAAGCTTTGGAAAACTACTGGTTGCAGTGGAATCCCAGTTATTTAAAGGGTTAATCTACTAATACTCGATAAAGTTACAGTGTTTTTTTGTAAAAGTATTGCTTTTCTTGATTCATTTGTGCAATACTCTTAAACATTACCTCAATAGTACGGTTCATCGATAGAATTACCGTAGTTATTGATTGAGTTTTTGATTACAAAGTTTTACACTTAAACATCATGCAAGTTCTTTGGTTTATTCCCACACATGGCGATGGACGCTATCTAGGAACTGCTATAGGTGGTCGTTCAGTCAACTTTGATTATTGGCGACAAATTGCCCAAGCGGTTGATCAATTAGGATTTACAGGAGCTTTATTACCTACAGGTCGTTCCTGTGAAGATGCCTGGATTTTAGCTTCAACTTTGGTAAGTCACACTAAAAAAATGCGATTTTTAGTAGCAATCCGTCCAGGATTGATGTCACCAGGGGTAGCGGCAAGAATGGCAGCAACTTTTGATAGAATTTCTGGCGGACGACTATTAATTAATGTCGTTACTGGTGGTGATCCTGTTGAATTAGCTGGTGATGGTTTGCATCTTAGTCATGATGATCGCTATAAACTGACAGATGAATTTTTAACAGTTTGGCGACAAATAGCAGGTGGTGAAACTTCTAACTTTGAAGGTGATTATCTCAATATTAAAGAAGGGAAAATACTATTTCCTAATGTGCAGAAACCTTATCCACCTTTGTGGTTTGGTGGTTCTTCTGCGATTGCCCAAGAAATTGCTGCCAAGCACGTTGATGTATATTTAACTTGGGGTGAACCACCTGAAAAAGTAGCAGAAAAAATCACTTCTGTAAAACGTTTAGCAGAAGCACAAGGTAGAACCTTACGGTTTGGGATTCGTCTTCATGTCATTGTTAGAGAAACTGAAAGTCAGGCTTGGGATGCGGCTAATGATTTGATTCGTTATGTAGATGATGAGGCTATTAACAAAGCCCAACAAGCCTACTCTCGCATGGATTCAGTTGGACAACAGTTGATGAAGGAATTACATAATGGTAGTCGGGAAGCATTAGAAATTAGCCCCAATTTATGGGCAGGAATTGGTTTAGTGCGTGGTGGTGCTGGAACTGCATTAGTAGGCGATCCTGATACTGTTGCTCGAAGAATGCAAGAGTATGCAGATTTAGGAATTGATACTTTTATCTTCTCTGGTTATCCCCATTTAGAAGAAGCTTATCGGGTAGCAGAATTACTTTTTCCTCGTTTACCTTTGAATAATTTACCAACAGTAGAACCGCAGTTATTGAGTCCTTTTGGTGAGATTGTTGCTAACCGGGAATTTCCCCAGCAGCTTCAAGAACAACTTAGAGAAACAACAGTAGCAACTGTAGATTAGTTAAAAATTAATTAAATCAAGAGGTTTAGATCACATGACTAATATTTTAGCGATCGCTGGTAGTCCTTCTCATCCTTCCAGAACCTACGGAATTTTAGAATATGCGACTCAAATTGTTTCCCAACAAGGCTTAGAAACAGATATTATTTCTGTGCGAGATTTACCTGCGGAAGATTTAGTTTTTGGACGTTATAATAGCCCTGCTTTAGAAAAACCAAAAGCATTGTTAGAAAAAGCAAGTGGCGTAATTATTGCCACTCCAATTTACAAAGCCGCTTATACTGGGGTACTCAAATCTTTCTTAGATTTATTACCACAAAAAGCCTTAAAAGATAAGGTTATATTACCTTTAGCCACCGGTGGTACAATTGCCCATTTATTATCAATAGAATATGCCTTAAAACCAGTTTTAGGTGAATTAGGTGCAAGGCATATTTTAAGTACAGTTTACGCAGTAGATAAGCAAATTCAAATTCAAGCTGATGGAAGTTTGCAGTTGGATGAAGAAATTGATCAACGTCTGCAAGAAGTTTTAATAGAATTTGTGCAAGCTGTTAATAAATTTCACCCTGATGTTAAAGAATTAGCATATAGCAACTAAAGGCATCTATGAATCAAAACTCTGAATTTTCCTAGCCTATGGGTAAGTTCTGTTGATTAAATCAGCGTTACTAGTGATTTTAACTGACAATGCCATGACTTCTAGTTTTTTGACTACTCACACTCCAACTACGATCACTATAGTTGGCGGAGGCTTTAGTGGTACTCTAGTGGCTACCCATCTATTAAAAACTGCTAGTCAACCCCTGATCATTAAGTTGATTGAGCGCATTCGTCAAATTGGCAAGGGAATTGCTTATAGTACGGAGACTAACTGTCATTTACTCAATGTCTCAGCAGGTAACATGAGCGCGTTTCCTCATGACCCGGGACATCTGTTACGTTGGCTTCAGTACAACCGCAGCGAGTTAGAATCATTTTTTTCCGAAGAAGTCAATGCTAGTACCTTCATTCCCCGCAAAGTTTATGGTTTGTACATTCAGTCAGTTTTAGCAGAAGCAGAAGCCACAGCACCCAGTGATGTGCGTCTGGAAAGGGTGACTGATGAGGTGGTGGGGATACAACCGGAAGCAAAAAGGGCAGCTATTGCTCTCCGTAGTGGCCGCTATTTTAATGCCGATAAAGTTGTCTTGGCTTTGGGAAATTCCCTTTCTACACCTTCAGAAATTGAGAATACAGATAGTAATTATCTCCGCAATGCTTGGTCAGCCGATGCCCTAGATGATCTTGATCCTGATGCCCCTATACTACTGATTGGTACGGGATTAACAATGGTAGATATGGTGTTATCTCTGCACAGTCGCCAACACCGGGGTAAAATTTATGCTGTGTCTCGTCGGGGACTGTCTCCCCAAAAACATCAACCGGCTCAACCTTATGCTAATTCTTTAACTCCAGATACTTTCCCCACAACAGTACGGGGTTGGTTACATTGGTTGCGGACTGAGGTAGAAGTTGCCACATCTCAAGGTTATGGTTGGCGATCGCTCATTGACTCTCTACGTCCCCACACTCAGAAAATTTGGCAAAAACTACCAAAAGAGGAACAACGGCGATTTCTACGTCATTTAACACCTTATTGGGACATCCATCGTCACCGCATTGCCCCACAAGTGGGAGATGTAATCACAGAAATGCTCAATTCTGGTCAACTAACTATTTCTGCTGGCAGAATTAGAGAATATCAAGCTGTTCCTGGTGGTGTAGCTGTCACCATATCTGAACGCAAAACCCAGACTAATCAGATTTTGCCAGTGCGTCGAATAGTGAATTGTACCGGAGTAGCAGCAGATTATCGGCATTCAAATCATCCTCTGGTTACTAATTTGCGAAGCCAAGGATTAATTCGTCCGAATGTCCTGGGTTTAGGACTAGATACTAACTCCCAGGGTGCTTTATATCAAGCAGATGGTACAATTTCTTCCCTACTTTATACCTTGGGAACACCCCGCAAAGGCGATCTGTGGGAAACTATAGCTGTTCCAGAGCTACGAGGACAAGCACAGGCATTATCCCAGGAGTTGTTGCAGTCTCTACCATTGCGTGTGCGTCCTCTTCCTGCCATAGCTTTGAGCAATACCAGTACAGGAATACCACAGCCAACCTTTCTATTTCGCCAATTTTTCGACCCTGAAACCAGTAGCTATACCTACCTTATTGCGGATCAACAGTTAGGAGATGGGATTTTAGTTGATCCTGTATTAGAACAAGTTGACCGGGATTTGCAATCATTAGAAGAACTAGGATTAAAACTACGCTATTGCTTGGAAACCCATCTCCACGCTGACCATATTACAGGAGCAGGAAAACTCAGACAACAAACAGGCTGTCAGATCATCGTTCCTGAAAATCCTGCGGTAACAAAAGCAGATCGCTCTTTTGTAGGTGGGGAAATTATAGAACTGGGTTCAGTAACTATTGAAGCAATTTCTACACCTGGACATACTGCCAGTCACATAACCTATTTGGTGAATAAAACTCACTTGTTAACCGGTGATGCTTTATTTATTCGTGGTTGTGGACGTACAGATTTTCAGGGTGGTGATGCGGGAACTCTCTATGATGTGGTGACACAACGCCTATTTACCTTACCAGATGATACCTTAGTATATCCTGCCCATGACTACAAAGGGCGTACAGTTTCCACCATTGGGGAAGAAAAACGTCTCAACCCCAGATTTAGTGGCCGTACCCGTAGTCAATTCATCACCATTATGAATAATCTCAAATTGAGTTATCCCCAAAAGATGAATGCAGCAGTACCGGCAAATGAATACTGTGGTGATTTCATTCTCCAAGATAGCTTAAATCAGTCCACAACTTTAGCAAAAGAAGAACAAGAACAAATAGAACTAACCGTTATGGCAAATACAGAAATATACAATGATTACTTTGCTATGTATATATAGTGGCAGGTGAAAATGGAATTGGTGAAATGCTTTCCAATAGCTAAAGTAGTTGAAAAAGCTACCGCATATCATTAAAAACTATCTTCGATCCAGCAGCAGTAAAAGCAGTGCGATCGCCAAGTTGAGCATAACCAAAAACGGTCATTCCTGCTGCACATCCTGCTTGTACACCCGGTACAGATTCTTCTATCAAGGATTTGGTGCGTTATGCTGTCGCTAACACACCCTACATATCTTTTCATAACAGGACTTACGCAACTGGCACAGCGATCGCTAATTATTAGTATATGTGTACTGCAATAATGAAGATGTTATTGAATCAGACTGATTGAGAATTGTTAATAGTAATAGATTAAATAAATGACGGGTAT
>NZ_BJCE01000017.1:0-42343 GCF_005402885.1 Sphaerospermopsis reniformis | reverse complement strand
TTGTACTGAACGCTGATCACATAGTCTTAATGCTCTCACTACCAACAAATACAAATGAAAATACTCAAACTCATCACCAGTGTTTAACTGATTCAAGTCCAACTCTTTTGCTGGGTAATTGCTTTTACTTAAATTTGCTGGTGTTAATGGTAAACTCTGATTTAGAAAGCGTGTCATACCTTGCCAACTTTGGGCGATCGCCTTTTGTGCTTCTAAGTGTAATTGTATATTTTTAATCTTGGATATATCTGATATTTTCCAACCACCAGCCCAAGCAGAATGGTGACGACCAGCAGCCATAAGGATGGCATAACAGATATACCGAATTTGTTCATCATCGGCGGCAAAATCATCGTGCAGTAGGGGAACTAAAGATTGTGTGAGAATATCCCTAGCTAGGAATGCACTTTCAACAGCGTGGTTAGGACGTTTGTGTTTTTTTTCGTGGTCTTTAAGTGCTGCTTTTTGCTGACTATCTTCTGGGTTATAATCAGTGTGTGCTAGTAAATGTTGTTTGGGGTTTTGACCTTGGAATGAAGAATGGGCGATCCCTTGCCATCCCCGCATCACTTGTTGCCATTTAACTTGTAGTTTACCCAGGTCATGAGTAAAGATAGCAAAAAACACTAATAATTCAAATAATGCTGCTGCTTCTGACTCTTGGATATGTGGAAAAATCTTGTTTTTAATTAATTTTGTCCCTGCTGGTAGTAGTTCATTCCTGACACTACTGTAAATCGTTGGTTCAGCTTCACCGTTTTTCAAACGTAAGGTTTTAAATGGTTTTCTCCAACAAGTCCACATAGAACCCAAATGTCCAACATAAGTATCCATGTGATAACGATATTCACTGACAATTGAACGCTGTGATTTTGGTGGTGAAACAAAACCATTACCAAATTCATTAATACCAATCAATAATCCAACATTTTCATCATAATAAATAAATCGGGGATTTACTAAAATATTGATGCTGTTAACCAATGAATCACGGGATTTAATTTCTGTACAAACAGGTTGACTATAGGTTTCTGCTTTATCCTTGGGTGCTTCAATTCTTTGGAAAATCCAATCAGTGCCAAATTCTAAATTTTTGGAATCTCGCCAAACTTTGCACAGTGTAGAGACGGGAACTGAAAAAGAGATTAGTTTGCGGGGATCAATGGGTTCTTGTGCAAAATCAATAAATAATCCGGTTTCTTCCCAAACAAATAAATTCCGACTATCAACTGAACGAATTAACTCACTGGCAAAAGATTGATCACCCCTGAAAAATGCCGCTTCAAAGTTCTGCTCAAACAACATTTGATTATTTTGCCGCCGTTGTTGTTGCAATAAATCTTCTGCTGTATGTACCTGATTAATCCAATTTTCTTCGGTGCGAAATCCCACATTGTCATTAACTTGATTTGATTCAGTATGTGCTTGTAATACTTGCCATGTTAATTCACAGGTTTCTTTAGGATATGGCAGAAAACTTTGTTTTTTCTCAGGAGTTTCTTGTGTTTCTGGGTCTAAATCTGCTTCTGCAAGGGTAGAATAAGCTTGGTTAACTTCTACTGTCTGATAAACCAAAACTTGACCCTGTTCATCTTGGAATCTTGCACAACGTCCTGCCCTTTGTAATAATGAGTTCATGGGGCAAAGTTGACTGTGCATTACTTGGCAAGTAATATTAATTCCTGCTTCAATTACTTGGGTGGAAATAAGAACGTAACAATTACCATCATCTTGCCAATTTTCAGCAAAGGTTTCTTTTAAAAATGTTTCTTTTTGGGCGCGATGTTCTGGTAAAAATCGAGAATGTAACAGGGTAATATTTAGTGTATAATCATGATTAAGTTCTTGTAAATCTCTATATAATCCCTGCGCCTGAGAAACGGTGTTACAAATAACAATAACTCGTTTTCGTTGGCGTGTGTGTATATCTTCTATAATTTCTAAGGCATTTAAAGAATGGGATTTTGCTTGAAAAGTACGGCAGCGTTTACCTTCAATTGCTTGTAAATCAGTGTCTTCAATTTGAATTATTTCCATTGTCTATTAAATTTTGAATTTGTGTTGCTAGTTCGTTGGTTAATGTGGCGGTCATTAGCAGAAATGGGGAAATACCTTTGACTTGTTGTAAAACTTTGAGGACAGTGGTAAAGGAACGGTCAGGGTCAAGTAAATGCAGTTCATCAAATACTAGATAAGATGCGAAAATTGCCCCGGAGTTAACGTTAGCTGAACCCCGACCAACGGAGTAGGGAATATTCAAAAAACTGCTTAACATTTGGTCAATGGTGCAGAAGACTATATCACCTTCAAAACGGGGGTCTTCTGGGTTTTCTCCGGTTTGTAGAGTAACGACTGGACAAGGTACATTTTGAGCTTGTGACCAGCGTTGAACCAGGATTTCTGTTCTTTGTCGCAGACTGTTGGCCAGGGTTCGCAGGGGGACGACGTAGATTAATTTATTAGGGAAGTAGAGGTTGAGGGTTTTGGCAAAGAGAAAAGGGGCGATCGCTGTTTCGGTTTTCCCTGACCCTGTGGGTGCGCGGAGAAGGATGTCTTGACGGTTGAGGAGTTTGGTAATAACTTCTCGTTGAAAGTTGCGTGGGGGAAAGGTGGTTAGGGTTTGGAAGTGTGCATCTATCATTAAGTGCGGTAGGTTCATTGGTTTGAATATTAACTTGGAAGATGGTGGTTTCAGGGAGGCGATCGCATTTATGTTTTTGGTGGTTTTGGTGGTCTGACTATAGCGGCAGAATTACCTCCTTCAGAATTTTCCTTTGGCTTTTGAGGTTGTTTATCTTTTTTGATTGGTTTTTCTACATTAGTAGTTTTAGGTTTAGGCTTTGGAGTATTAGAGATGTTTTTACCATCGTTAATTACTTGTAAAGGGTCAGGTAATACATGACGATTTTGGTATTTTTTCTCATCGAGAGTCATATATCTAGTTATGCTTGTATCTGGAGTTTTATCGCACCGCAACATTGCAAGTAACATTTCAATTCTAGGAATTTGGTTTAAATTAGTCACTATTATTTCTGTTGGAAAATTTTCGTGAATACTTTTGTTTATGGAATGTAATATAAAAGTTGTAAATGCTTTCACGCATTCCGATTCTTTTTGTCCAACCTCTATTTGTATTTCTTCTCCTGTTTTCCATTCTCCATTATGAAATAAATTTTTATATCGAGAGATGCGATCACTTAGATGTAAATCATAATTAATCTTTACTGCACCCATTCCTAATGGTTTACCCATACCCATAGAAAAGCAGTATTCTTCACCTATTTTACCTGTTCCTAATATTTGTGATTTGTTACTGCTTAGACTCAACACCCATAATAATGCTCCCAATTCAATATCAGTTAAATTTTCAAAATGAATATTGAAAGTAAAAGAAACACCTGCTTTGATAGGTTTTATTTTTGTATATTGAGATTTAGCTCGATCTATGTTTTGTTGATTAGTTTCTTTAATTTCCTCTTTTCCATGAGGTTTATGCCAATATAACTTATGTCCTCGAATCACTGTTTTTTCAGATTCAGATTGAGGGGAATAGTGTTTTAAGTTTTCTTTATGTGTACTATCTTGTACTAAATAGTGCTGAAAAGTAGTTGGTTTAGGACTAGCTAAAATTTTAGGTGTTATCGTCTTTTCATAACTACCTTCCCACCATACATTACCTTTATAATTACAAGTAGCATTGTCAATAAAAATACGCCCTGCACGCGCTATACCACGTCCATTGCCATTTATATAACCAAATATAGTATCAGTTAAATCAAGGACTAAAGAATCTTTTAAAATATCTGGTACTAATTCTAATGGAGATAAATCGTATGGTAAACGAAACATCTGCGCTCTGCCAAAAAAACGAACTGTTTCACCATCTTCATTTAATAGGAAAAATACAGGTTCAGGTTCATCAGTTTGTAAAAATCCACTTTTTTGACGACAATTAACAGTAGGCTTATCTTTAGGAAAAGCGTCTTCCTGCCATTTAGTTAACTGATCATCATCTAAAAAACGTCTCACCATTTCTCCTGATATTTCGTATTTTTTAAGACTTTCATCTAAAAATACAAACTCTAAATGTTTATGTTGCATATCTCCTGTAATTACAAGAGTTGCTTTTTGAAAATTTTCGGCAGGAGTAAAACTAGCATTATGAACTTTACGAAACCGTAAATACATATCTGGATGACGGTGTCCACCACTTTTGTTAATTTTTCTTTTAAAGAAATAATCTTGCTCTTGAGTGTCTATTTGAACGTAAATTGTTTTGTGTTGCAAATTCCATACAGGGGTTTTTCCAGATCCACTTCCTTGATAAATTCCTGAATTAGAAAGAATAGAGAAAACCCGATTATTAATGGTTGAATTAAAATGACTATTAATACGACCATAGCCACATTCCTCAATTATGTATGAATTTCCTTGCTTTTGTAAAAAGCCAGCACGCACTTTTGACCCATAGCAATAAGCTTTAGGATTGGGTGAATGTTCAATTTGTCCAATATTTTCAACAAAATTTGCTTGATAAATTTCTCTTAATGCTGGATCTCCTAGTGATCGATAAAAAAGTTTATTAGCTATAACTTTATCAATCTTACTAAACGTAATAATTTCAATCAAATTCCTGAACATTCCTCTCAAGCTGCTACCAGGAATAACAGGCTTTGTAGATTTTTCTAAAGGATTTGTGTAAAAGAATTCTGGTAAATCTTTTGATTCTGCACCACATTCAAATTCTTCTTTTGTAAATCCACATCTAATATAAAGAGGAGATTCAGTAGTTAAGGTACATTCAATTCTGCCGGTATAACGATTTTCTTCTTGCGAATGATAACGGTTTTCTTGTGGTAGAGAATCTGGGGATACTTCTACAACCGATTCTGGCAATTCTACAAAATTATAAGGAGTGATCGCCTTGCGATAATCTGGAACTTTAGAAATATGTTTAGGATTCATTTTTAAATCTCCTTATTTGTTAAATCAACTAAACGACTTAGATAAATCCGAGCAACCCCCGAATCATCATAATTAATGTAATGACGAACTATTAATCTAACTTTATTTTTTAGTTCACCCTTTTCTCCTAATTCAATATCTGTAAAAGGTACAGCGTGTTTCAGTCCTTGTGAATCATCCCATAATAAAGTAAAGCCATTTTCATGATGCTTCCCGTGTGTTCCCCACAGAATTTGATTTTCAGTAATATAGTCATCATTCTTTAAATTGTCATCTTGAATTAAACGTGCTTTAAAACCTCCTTCTATTCTCCAAATCATTACTTCTGATTTATGCCCAAAAATACGACATTGTTGTAAAGTTTCTTTTTTCAAAGTTGGAAAATCGCATTTAGGAAATAATTTAACTGGTTCAGTAGTTGTAATCAATTCACCATTTTGGAATTTACCCCAAATTACCCCATCATCAGCATGAGCTAAAAGGTATGTTAATTGATTAACTTTGGTTTGTTCTTCTATCCATGTTTTCAAGTCAACATTATTCGATATCTCTAAATGTTCACATTTTGGTTGATTCATTTGTTAACCTCCTCGTTTAAGGCAGAAACAAAATCTTGTAAAGATTTAGCATCACTTACAACTAAGTTCTCTGAAGATTGTACAATAGTAAATGTTTCAGTTTTTCCTTCTCTTCGTAATTTAATAGCTGCATTTTTACCTTGTAATCTACCTCTACCAATGCTGCTTGTACCTCCCACTGGTAAATCACCAGTCCATAAATCTTTTAGTAATAATAGAAGTAACCCAATTTCATAATCTTCTGGATTACGTAATTCAAGATTTAATTCTAAATGTGTACCATCTTTAGGAAATATTGGCTGTTCATTGAATAATGCACCATGTAAAGTTCCCCCTGTAAAACGGTCAATAGCTATACGATTTTGTACTAAATCTGTATAGTTTTCAATGATACTTTCATGAACTATTAAACGACTAGCTTTTGCTTTTTCGTTATTTTGATCAATATCCTCTATTTCAGATTGATCTTTTTTATCAGGAACAAAACCAAATATTTCCTTGATAATTCGCTTTGTAACTAGAGGTTTTTTGCATTCGGTTAAAGTATTAACAATTTTCTCTGCACGATGACGTAAAACTCCGGCTAAAGATGTACCAGATAAAACAGGTTTTAATTCTCCATTACGTCGTGATTTTAAATGTACTACATCGGGTGCTTTATCACTGGATGCTTGACCAGAACGAATTAATAAAGGACTAGCGAGGGTAAATGTAGCGTGAATTTTACAGAACTCGCGCTGATCTTCCCATTCTTCTGGAAACTCAAGACCTGCTTCTTTCATTACTAAAACAATTGAAGCTCCATTAGACGGTAATTTAGTACAAGGTGTGTCCGTTGACCATGAATGATCCAGAGTTAACCAAGCTATGCGATCACTTGCATTTCTTAAATCAAATTGCCAAACTTGCCACTCTTTGACATGACAACGACCAAAACCGCGATGTTTTTTGATTCCTAAGCTGATTTCACCTTTTTCTAAACCTTTGAGTGCGATCGCTAATCCTTTTAGTAAGCTAGATTCATAATTGGGATTCTCAGGTTTTTCTTCTATCAATAACTCAAAGCATAGGGGAAATTCTGTATCTGCTTGCAGAAGTTCTAAGTCATATTTAGCTTTATCTGCTGCTGTGCGAGTGACACTATCAATTTTTACACTATCTCTTAGTTCAGGTTGAATTATTTTACTACTAATTGCATCATTGATAATCAGTGGACTTTGATCACCATCCTCATCAGTACGTAGTCCTCCAAATAATGAAAATTCATCACTGTTTTGGTATTCTCGTAAATAATTGCGTAATGCACCCGCAATAGATGAACCCATGAGTAAGGCTTTATCTTCTATACTATCTCGTAATATTTGTAAATCAATATTTCCATCTGTATCACCACTTCCTAAACAAGTTGGAGTATCTAATACTAATGATCCACGTATAATAATACGTTTGTATATTTTTCGTTGATTACGGTTGTTAATGCGGTTACAATCCATTATTTTTTCTCCTTGATTGCTTTTTTAGCCAATGCCATAACTAATTGAAGTGTATATTTCTCAAGTAATTTATTCTCTCTGGCTATTTCATCTGTAATTTTGCGTTCTATTCCTGCAACTGTAACTGTTAAATAATGTTGATTAGGAATCCAAACGCCAGGATTTTTTAACCATTCTTCTATTTGTTTTCTGAGAAGTATATTGTTAATAGATGCCTTGTCTAACTGTTTTTTTGCATTTGTAGGTAAATTATCTAAAAGTGATAAAACCATATTACAATCACCAGTTGATAATGCCTGTCTAGCTACTAATTGTATTCTAGATAGTTGATTATTGCTAATATTTCCTTCTATTTTTAATCTTCCTATTTCTTTTAATAAAACTTGTTCTAGCTTTTGTGATAGTAATCTTTCAGCCATTTTGTGTGCTAGATTAAAAGATATTTCATTTTCTAATGCTGGTTTGTCAGATTGTTTTTGTTGAGACTTTCTTAAATGAAAGTATTCTTCTGTTAACCAATTAATCGCTATTCTACCAAAACCTTCATTTCTCCGCTCACCAATACCTTGATTTTCTAATTGTTGAATTTGTTCTGGAGTTATATCATCAATATTTTCAAAAACAAATACACTTCCTGCTGATAATACGGGAATTTGAGGTAAAGGAAGACCCCATTTTTTATTAAATCCACCAACTATGTTACTACTAGCATAACTACACTTAGGTTTCAACTTTGTATTTAATGCTTTTTCCAATTCCTGAGTTAAAGGTACTGGAGTTTTATTAGTATGAGATGGAGGTATTACAGAATATTGTCCCCACTCATCACGTAAAATTAAATCACTTAATAAAGTGACAGTAAAGTTATCATTTTCAATACGATCACTAGCTGAAATATCTATTTCATTCCAATTACTTGTCAGTTTTAAACTTTCAATTTTTATATGTCCATAACCAGCACTTTGAGAACCACCCATCCAAATATTTAGTGATGAGTTTAGTAAGTTACTGATCATTTGTGCATCAGCATCATTACTACATAGGATAACAGCTTGGAATTTTTGCCCAGCATCAATAGCTTCATATCTAAAAATTTTACCTTCACCTTTTGATTGTTTAGTTATCTCATTAATTTTAGTTTGTGTAGAGCGTCCTTTTTGGCGATCGCGTTGATTATGAATATTAATACGTCGAGATATAGTATAAAGGGTATATTCTTGTTCTTCAAGACACCAGAATTGTTTCTCTAGTTTCTTTGGTTCAACATCTTCTGGTATTTCATATTTTTGAGCGCAGTCATAAACTAATATTGAATCAGATACTTCTGAAAATTCATCATCTTTGTGTTTATGCCATGAATAGGGTATCGGTAAGGTGCGCTTTCCTTCATGACTTAATAAATAAGCATTCAAATATTGAGTCTTACTGGAATCAAAAAATAATCTTTTAACTTCATCATTATTCAAATCTAAATTTGATATTTGACGCTGTTTCATATAACGTCCAATCATTGCACCTCTAATCATACTACCAGGAATAAAACTATAGGATACATCACTATTTGGATCACCCTGAAAAGATGTTGCTAGTAATGGTTGTTGTGTATGTAATGAAAATATAATAGCTTTCATTTAATTCTCTCCTGAAATTGTTGCAAATAAATTTATATAGTTGTGCGTTATATCCTCACCTGAACTATTATGCAACGTACATCGTACAGATCCACGTCCTCTGTTTCTTCCGCTGCCTATATGTCTAAGAGCTAGTGTACCAACAGATAAAAGTGATAAAATTTCATTATTTGGTTCACTTTGAAAATGTAACTCTGAGGTAAATTCTAAATCTCGTATTACTACACGAAATGACCTTAAACTACCCTTAGCAGATACTCCTGATTCATCATCAATTGCAGTTTGGCGGCGAACTGTAGTTAATGAATCTAGAACTTCTTGAGTAGTTAAATTTGGGTTTTCTTGGTTAATTTGCCATCCTACAGCTTGACGTAAATCATTTGGTAAACAAGCATCTCCTACGTGCATAATTCCCATTTTGTTTAAATCACTACCGGGAATACCAAATAAATTACAGGCTATATTTTCCCAATATGCGCGATGTTTGTCAGATGAAATTGTTGAGATTAAATTATCACATTCTTCACTTAATAAACCTTTTAAAGTTCGTCCCTGTAAATAGGGAAAACCAAAAGCATCATGTTGTACTTCCTGATCAATTAAGCCAGCAACACCATCACCTCTACCAAAGGTAGTATCACTCAACAGTTTAATTTTTAATTGATATTTATTCACTTCTTTATTCCTCCAGAGAAATATAGAAATCCATTGCTTCTATTGCATCAAAATAGCCACATACCCCATTTAACCAACCTTGTGTAACTATTTGTTCAGTGGTATTACCATAATTTGGCAAACTTGGTAAGTTATAGCTTCGTAAAAAATCTTTAACAGCATCTTCAGAGCCTTCTCTCAAAATTTCTCGTAACGCCATAACTTTATTTTTACGATCTTTCCAATCTTCTCCTTCTTTAAATTCTCTAATTACTTTTGTTATAAAATCCCAAGTTCTCCACTCACTATAATGAGGATTTAAACGCAGGGGACGCATTGCTAAATTTTGAGTTTTATTATCAATTTTGATTTTATATTCACGTTCACGAATTTCAGTGATTGAGCCTGTTAAACCACTTGCGGCTAAATGCCAATCAAGAGCAGAAAATCCATCGGGTTCAAATTGTTTTTTACTCTTAACAAATTTTTTTGCATTACTACACAATTCTTCACTAACTTGATATGCTCTAGCAAAAGGATAATGAGTTTTAACTACACAAACACCTGCACACGCAGTCATCTTCTCACCATCAGGTAGTATAGTTTTTTCAATTTCTTTCAGGAATAAAGCTGCTAATTCAATACCTAATCTTCCTTCACAAATTAAAGTGATATCATCTCCACCAAAAACTAAAGGACGGAATGGTAAGTAATAATTTCCGTTGAGTAAGAACTCACCTAAATTACCTACTATTTTCCCTTGTTCAATTGACTTTATAACTACTTCTGCAACTTTTCTAAGTGCAGCTTTGTTATTATTATGTACACTTTTAGATAGTTCACGGATTTTTTGGATATATTCACGGTTAGTTTTTGCTTCATGACCATATTTTTGAAATCTTTTACCCATGCTGTTCCCATCTGCATGAATAATTGCTGTATAACTTGATTCACCATAAGAACGTCCAAGATGATCTGTTCGTAAAGGAAATTTATAAATATTTCTATCTACTATTCCTGAAAAAATTTCTTGTAATTCTTTTTTAGCCCTGGGAACAGCTTTTAATTTCTGTCGGGTTTCTGTTGAGATTAAGTAACTATCTGTGGTTTCGTCTTCTTCATCATATTCAACATATTTTTGGCTGCTATCTACTGCTGGTAGTTGAGTTGAATCACAAGTCAAAGTTACACCTAGTCCTAAAATTGGTACTGAAGGAATTCGCTCATTTTTTCGACTTTCAATTTCTACCTTTATTAAATCTTCAACTATTTGAGATAGGTTATTCTTATCCCAATTAAAATCTTCATGAGCAACTATTAAATTGATACCTGGAGCATCTTCTAATATTTTTCGGCTTAATGCACCAATGCAATCAACAGCTATTTCTCGAGATTTAGATATTAATAGAGCATTACCGCCACCTGAATAGACTAATTCAGCATCTAAGTTACTACTTTCAATTGGTTGTTCTAATTGTTTTTCACTTAATCCTAATTTTTGGAGAAGAATTGTTTTTAACCATTGATTACATACTTCTGAAACTAACTGAGATGCTCCTATATTTTCACGTAAACGATTACTACTAAAAATATAGTCTTGAATACCAGATGTATCTATGATAGTTACAGTAAACATTTTCATTTCTTTTTAGCCTCGTTGTTACGAATCCAATCAGCAATTTCTTGAGATAGATTTAGTAAATGCTCACGTCCAAAAACAGCTATTTTTTCATCTTTTTTTTGAGAATCAGGCTCTGTACTAAAAACATTAGTAATTTCAGTTCTTAGAGCAAGTACATCCTTTTTATTAGCACAACATACTAAAGCTACTCTTGCTTCTGACCCTCCTAGCTGTTGCGCCCGTATATATGCTTCAAATAATTTTGACTTACACAACTGTTTTGTTTGATCTGTAGTGCAAGAAATAGCAAATAGTTGATATCCCCTCATAAAAGCTACATCAAACTGAAATTTATTTTGTTTTGGATTTTTATAAGTAGCCATCCAAAATGAAGTTGCACTATCGTGAATTAACAAATTCTCAGAGATTTCTTGAACTTTTTGCAAAACATAATGTTCTAGCCATTCTCCATCAAGCCATTTACAAACTTGCTTGATATTTTTAAATCCATTTTCTTTGAGAGTTTGAAGCGATAATTCTTCGCCTGTCAGCCCCAATTCATGCAAAGCATTAATAATTGAATTATCACATTGTAAAATATCTAAATTTAAAGGAGGAACTTTTTTAAGTTCCTGATCTTCTAACCAATTAGATTTTGTATCTTTTGTGACAGGACGGAAAATTTTAACACACCAATTTTTCCATGTGTTTAAACTATCCTCTTGTGCATGAAATTCCGCAAAAACTTGTGCTGCTTTGGGTTGTTCAGGTTTTTTAGCCGGTTCTGGATGCCATTTCCAGCCGTGTAACTCAAAAATAGTTTGAATATCTACTTGCAAAATATTTGGCTCAATCTTAATCTTCTCTATTTCCTTATTTTCTCTATCTATACACATTTCCAAGTTACGTGGGTCTAGATAGCTAAAAATAAGATTTGAACGCTGCTTATATATTTTATCTATATTTTTGTTATTTTCCTCAATTTCCTCATAGAATAATGTCCGATAAGAATGTACAGACATGGCTTTTGTACCACCTGTGTAATTTAGTCCAATTTTTCCATTAGATATTTTTTCTATAACTTCATTAATTTTTACCCTAATATTATGAGCATCAGATTCATAATCTTCAATAGACCACAATTGTATAGTCTTTAAATGGCTTTCTGATCTAATGAGAATGCCTTGTAGTCGTTTTGCTTTATCTTCTGTATCTCTTGTATGCACTAAATAAACAGTTCCACCTTTATTCACTAAAAGTTTTGCCGCCACATAATTAGGTAAAGGATTTTCACCTATCAACAAAAACAGATGATCAACTTTATACTTATCTAATTCAGGTGTACTCATAATCTTTAATGTATCCTTCTATCAAAATTTCTGTTACCAGTATACATAGCATTGGAAATACCCCCTTCCAATATCTGCTAAATTGTAAAAAATACCTGAAAACCATTGATATCCAGTGAATATACTCTCACATACCACCCCATCCCCCAACATCTTACAGCAATTAGCCAATGGATCTCTTGATCAAAGTCACAACCTCACTCGCTCTATTAGACTGTGGGTATTATTACATTGGTTATACAGTGAGAAAGGACAAGCTGCTATTGGTGACACCTTTACTTATACTGACTGGCGACAAGCTTTCTTTACCAAAACCCACAAGGATGAAAAACAAACCGATATCATCAACCATCAAGACCCTGACTGTGCTTGTCTCAAAACCACCCGACAATGGTTAGTAGAATTGGAAGTATCTATAGATGAGTGGCAAAATTCTTTACAACAACATATACCAGTATATAACTCTGATTTAGAAAAACTTGTAGAAGAAATCCTCAAGGAACGGTTATTTGCCCAAGTTCGCAAATCACTTCAAAGCGACTTAGATTTATTAGTCAGTAAAAACTGCTTGCAACGAGTAGATTATGTTTCTGGTAGAAGCAAATATTACCGTCGAGTAGAGGTATTACCATTTTCTCAAAAATCGGAAAATTTTAGCTACGAAACGAATTTAAGTAATAAAAAACAAGCCTATTTAGCTGGAACTTTAGGTATGTTTAGTTTTCTTGACCCTACTTTACCATTACTTGCAGAAGAAATCTCAGAAGAGGAAATAGATGAAGACAATCATCGAGTTTTTTTATATGCTGATTATGTAGTACCTGAATCAAGTCCAATACAAGATGCAGTAGATGAAATTCAAAGTGATTTACAGGATATTTGGGATTCAGGAAAAATCCAACCTTTACTTTTAACTTATCTCAGCGCCCATCAAAATAAAATTTATGAATGTGTTGTTTATCCAGTTTGTATTTATTTTATGGAACGCGCTAAATATCTGTGTGCCTATGGTAAAACTCCTAAAGGTGATATCAACTGGTACAAATATCGTTTAGACAGAATAATCTCCCAACAATTAGAAATGTTAGATTGGGAAGATAATCGTGTTCCCCAACTACTAAGAGACAAATATAAAGAAGAACAATTACCAACTCCTAAAACAGTGAATATGAAGTTAAGAGAAGCTTGGGGTTGTGATTTTTATAAAGATAAAATATTGATGATATTGCGGTTTGAGAAAAATTTTCACCAAAATTATATCAAAGGAATCAACATCCACCAAACATTTAAAGCTATTAGCCATGAGCAAGCACAAATACTAATAAAACAAAACACATCTAATTCACTACATCAATATATTTTACCAATTCTTGATTCTCGGTCAAATGATGATGCTTATTACCAGGTTTATTATCGGAATACCGATTATTATGTAATTAGATGGTTACGAGCTTTAGGTTCAAAAGTTGAAGTTTTACTCCCTTGGGAATTAAGACAAGAAATGCTGCTAGAACTCCAAAATACTTGGAATTTATATACATAGAAATTTGGAACTTTATCAAGATTTACTCAATTTATGAATCAACAAAATCAACCCCTATTAACTGAGAAATTCACAGAAGCTTTAGTTTATGCTACCCATCTTCATGGTGATCAAGTCCGCAAAATTAGCGGTGTTCCTTATGTTTCTCATTTATTAAGTGTTGCAGCGTTGGTGTTAGAAGCAGGAGGAACAGAGGAAGAAGCGATCGCAGCTTTACTGCACGATAGTATAGAAGACCAGGGTGGAAAATCTACCCGTGAGGAAATTCGTCAGCTTTTTGGTGAAACAGTTGTTACAATTATTGATGGTTGTACAGAATGGGATACACCACCTAAACCACCTTGGCAAGAACGTAAACAGCGATATTTGGATCATCTGCGTTGTGCTTCTCCTTCAGTGCGATTGGTATCTTTAGCGGATAAACTGCATAATGCTAGGTCTTTACTAGCAGATTGGCAACAAAGGGGAGATATAATTTGGCATCACTTTAGTTGTGGTAAGGAGAAAACTTTGTGGTTTTACCAATCATTGCTGGAGGTTTATCAACAGACTGGTTCTGATGTGATGACACAAGAATTAGAACGAGTGATCAAAGAACTATTTGAGTAATAATCTGTTTGAAATTGTAAATTTCAGCTTGATAATTCTTAACCGAATTTAGCTTGACAGGTAAAGCAACCAATTTTACCCTTAAATAAGGATAAATTTGGCAAACCGAAGCGGGGGCAAAAACCCCAGGGGGTCCGCCAAATCGACAGAACCTTGATAATTGAATAGTTCTAGCGTTTCATCAGTTTCAGTTGGCGGTTCACCCGAAGCCTGAAATGAGGTTTTTTGAGAGGTCTGCCAAATTCGTCTCTAGACTCCGGTTCTAGACTATGTTTCAAAGCGCCGGGGTTTCTGATTACCTAATCCCCGCAAGGGGACTGAAACATCTATCCCCCAAAAGATTTAGACGATACAGTAGATAAAGTTTCTGATTACCTAATCCCCGCAAGGGGACTGAAACAAGAATTATTAAATTCACTAAAACAAGAACTTCCTAAGTTTCTGATTACCTAATCCCCGCAAGGGGACTGAAACAATATCCACCATAATCTCGTGCTCCTGTAATTTCAAGGTTTCTGATTACCTAATCCCCGCAAGGGGACTGAAACTTTTCTAAAGCAGTCTCAAGAGCCACTTTCTCAGCTGTTTCTGATTACCTAATCCCCGCAAGGGGACTGAAACTAACAGCTTTCGCCCTTTTCTTAGAAAAAAAGAAGTTTCTGATTACCTAATCCCCGCAAGGGGACTGAAACCAAAAGGGTCAACTTGCTAGTTTCTTACATATTGTTTCTGATTACCTAATCCCCGCAAGGGGACTGAAACCCACAAAGCGTAGTTTGATGTTAACTGCAGAGTCTCCTTCTAGGTTTCTGATTACCTAATCCCCGCAAGGGGACTGAAACTTCCCACTACCTTGATTACCAATTAACCATAGGGGTTTCTGATTACCTAATCCCCGCAAGGGGACTGAAACGACAAGGTTGCAGTTGTCAACGCCAAGCTGAATCGCTCCGGTTTCTGATTACCTAATCCCCGCAAGGGGACTGAAACAGTATAACGTCTAACAACAAAACGCTTTTCAATCTTGTTTCTGATTACCTAATCCCCGCAAGGGGACTGAAACATTTTCCAACTTCTTTATGGTGACCGCGTGACAACCGCAGTTTCTGATTACCTAATCCCCGCAAGGGGACTGAAACACGGTGGTGACGTTGGTGACACCCCCTGAAACCGTTGTTTCTGATTACCTAATCCCCGCAAGGGGACTGAAACGGGTTTATAGACTTTATTCTTAACATTGACAAATGTTTCTGATTACCTAATCCCCGCAAGGGGACTGAAACACTATTGCTTTAATTTCTTTCTCTTGTATTTGTTCTGTTTCTGATTACCTAATCCCCGCAAGGGGACTGAAACTGAAAATATGGGAATCGACAGCATTACGCTATATGATGTTTCTGATTACCTAATCCCCGCAAGGGGACTGAAACTTTCCTCTTGAACTTTAGATTTATTATCTTTCCTAGTTTCTGATTACCTAATCCCCGCAAGGGGACTGAAACCTGCATCTAACACTTCTAATTCTTTCTAAATAACAGAATTAGGTTTCTGATTACCTAATCCCCGCAAGGGGACTGAAACAGAGATGGTCAACGTAACTCCTACTAACATCCATTGGTTGAAGTTTCTGATTACCTAATCCCCGCAAGGGGACTGAAACCTTTGACAAACCTAACATCTGGCTTGTGACGAACCTATTGATTAATTTTAAATATTATTGAGGAAACCCCATGAAACCCATTTTCAGAACCACAACATTAGCAGTTATTACAGTATTATCATTGAGTTGGCATAATCAAGGATTAGCACAACAAACACAAGGACAAAAGTTAGTAGATTCCATACAGTCTGTAGCACAAGTCAAACGTCAACTCAAAGAGCTTTTCACCAACTTAAATCAATGCGGTACAGGTGGTTGTTTTAATATGATAACTACCAATATCTGTGAATTAGTTGGAGCATTGGATGTCAAATTAGATGGTAAAATTATTGGTGAAATGTCTGGTTTTAGTGACACAAAACTCCCTATTTCAGCATCGGACTTAAAATTGATGAAAAAAATATTTAGTCAGTGCAAACCCACTAATTATCAATATTGGAAATGGGAAACTGTACTGCACGTTGGCTATGATCCCACACCCCAAATAGACAAAGAAATCCGCGCTGCTCTGGGCGCTCCTAAACCACGATAATTCAGGTTCTTAGAGGAAATTATATTATGCGATCGCTCTTACTAAATTATTGAGGGAAAGTTAGCGATCGCCCCAACATCATCAACATCATATTTATCTTATGAACCAGACACCAGAAAGCCTACAACAAATTGAACATTACTTTCATGAACTAATGAGACAACGGTCCAGGGATTTAATTGATAGTCAGAACTTGGAACTCCCCAAATTAGAATTTACCGTGAATCAAGAACAACATTGGTTTCCAATTCCAGGGATGTACGGCGGTTTTAGTTATTGGTGGGAACAAGAAACTCTGATTACCGAGAGTTGGAGTAGGGTCGTCGGCGGTTCTGGTCAAAGACACAAAATCACTACTCAGGGCTTTGAGTTGCTGGAAGAGGGGTTTGTATGATTTGTTGATTCTTAGAGGAAAACTTGGAATTGGGGTCTTCCAATAATTCGTATAATACAAAAATATGACTTTTTAAGTCAGTGATTATTTGGTGAATAGTAATTAGCTTACCTTGAATATTAGGATTAATAACATGGGACAATGGATAGATTTTCAACAAACCGTTAATCAAAGATTACTCCGAGAATATTTAGACAATGAACAAACCAAAGTCAAAAATATGAACATAAAGGGACATGGACTTGTTCGGGGTATTGCAGGTTCTGGTAAGTCTTTGGTTTTAAGAAATAGAGTTGAAAAAATTATTAATGACTATGATGATATTTTGATTCTTAGCTACAATCGTTTTATGAATGGTTGGCTTACCTCAAAACTTAGAGAAAAAGGCATTAGTAAAAAAATCACTTGTAAGACATTTCATACTTGGGCTTATTATAACCTAAAATATGACTATAATTTTGATCAAGATGATAATTTAAGAAAACAAGTAATAGAATTAGCAACAAAATCACGTTTGAAATACCAAGCCATTTTAATAGATGAAGCCCAAGACTTTTATGATGAGTGGTTTCAAGCTGTTTTACAAGTATTAGATACTGATACTAACTCTCTCTTTTTTGTTTATGATAACACTCAATCTGTTTATGGTCAGCCACATAGAAGAAAACAAGATTGGTCTTGGCGGAAACTAGGAATTAATGTTGTAGGTCGTTCTCAAATTTTTGATGTTAATTATAGAAACTCCCCAGAAATTCTTGAATCTGCTTGGCATTTTATACTGACATCATTATTTGATGCTAATATGAAAGTATCCAAAAAAGAACAAGTGCAAACCAGAATAGGAGCTATTATTGAACCCAAGACAAAAAAATCCAGAAGTTCAAATATTCAGCCGTTACTATTACAAATTCCGAATTATGAATTACCATTAATAGTTGCCCAACAGGTTAAATTAGCGTTATCAAGTCATCAACAATCTTCAATTGGTGTTTTAGTACATCCACAGAATTGGCGACTTAAAGATTTAATTAGTGCAGAATTATTAAAACTGAATATTCGGCATCATGCTCCCAGAGGTTCTAGAGAGAGGGACATGAATGTTGTAGATAGACCTTTTGTAATTGTTGATTCTTGGAATGCCCTAAAAGGTGTTGAATTTGATGCTGTTATTATTGCAGGTTTAGATATGGCTAATGAGTTTCCCCATGACCCCGATGCTGATTTTCAAGAAAAAGCTGGGATTTACACGGCTATGACGAGGGCAAGGGATCATTTAGTAATGTTATACGATACCAAAAACTCCATTGTTGACTTGATGGAAAATGCTTTGAACTCCCCTCCTCAATTGGAAAGTCAAGAGTAAAATATGGGCGATCGCTATCAGCATTACCCACTCCATTTTTACAAAACCCTAATAACCAAGTAAAAAGATTTTCATTAATTAAATAGAAGCTCAACTATGACAAAGTTTCCTTTTTTGGCATTTGAAGGATTAGACGGGGCGGGTAAAACTACCCTAGCACAACTATTTGCAAAGCAACAAAACTTTCATTATTATAGTAGTATACCACCAGAATTGATTACTTTACGGGAGCAAATAGCAACAACTAAATCCCCAATTAGCACATTCCATTTTTATAGTTTGTGCAACATTTTACGTAGTTGTGAATACACACTAAAATTGAATGATTTAGGAGTTGTAGCTGATAGATATGTATTCTCTACTCTTGCTTATCATAGTCTGTTAATGAAACAAGACTTGTCTTTTTATCTAAAAATACTGCAATCAGAACAAAAATTTTTACTACCTGATGTCATTGTTTATGTAACAGCATCTCAGTCAATAATTAACCAACGTATTATCCAACGAAGTCAGAAAGTCCCTATGCAATGGTATGGGGATAAAGTTTCTATTGAATATAATCTTGATGACTCATATAAACATATATTTGGATTAGTCAATATACCAATCATACAAATTGATACAACTAATTCAAATCCTGAGCAAGCATATTCTAATTTGTGCTATGAACTACACAAAATTAGCGAAAGTATACCCGTAATAAGGTCTATAAATTTCGATGTTAATTAGCTAATTTCAAATTTTAATGTATCAAAAATAATTATCATGAAACCAATTTCTGTAAATTTTCATCTGTGGAAACCATGCAATTATCATTGCAGATTTTGTTTTGCTACCTTTCCCGATATCGAAGGAGCTTTAACTTTAAACGATGCTAAACGTCTTCTTTTTCTATTACGTGAAGCAGGAGCAGAAAAACTTAACTTTGCTGGGGGAGAACCAACACTACACCCTAACATTGGTGAACTTGTAGCTGAATCGCATCGTTTGGGATTTATAACCAGTCTTGTGAGTAATGGTGCGCGAATGACTCAATTACTAGAAAAACACGCTGATAAAATTGATTGGGTTGCATTATCGGTAGACTCTGCTTCAGAAGCAGTCCAAAAGAATTTAGGACGAGGGAATGGTGATCATGTAATACAATCAATTGCTTTATTTGATAAATTACATCAATATGGTATCCGCATTAAACTTAATACAGTAGTTACACGCTTGAACCACCAAGAAAATATGTCAACTTTTGTCAGGCGGGTGAGTCCAGAGCGATGGAAAATATTTCAAGTATTACCAGTACAAGGTCAAAATGATGGTAGCGTTGAGGAATTGCTGATATCACCACAACAGTTTCAAGAATTTGTTGAGCGACACCAACCCCTCATAAACGAAGGATTTCAAGTTATTCCAGAATCAAATGACTTGATGAAAGATTCTTATGTAATGGTCAATCCACAAGGGCAATTTTACAACATCACTAAAAACAATGGGCATTCATACAGTTCACCAATTTTAGAAGTAGGTGTAGGTGCTGCCCTCGCTCAAGTTGGTTGGAACACAGATGCTTTTTTACGTCGGGGTGGTATTTACTCTTGGAAATAGTTAACACTAGGTTAACCACCATCAGCGATCGCCATTCCCAAAACACCCCCAAATTCTTAGAGGAAACCCCAAATCATACTGTCTATGGCCACACTGATTCCTTCATTTAGTAGTTGCAGTTCCAGAATGACCTCCGGCGAAAGGAGGTTAGCGCAGCGCATGGAGGAAAAACTAGATGATGATTACCTGTTATGGTATGACGTACCCATCGGTAAGAAACAATTACATCCAGATTTCATAGTTTTACATCCTAGTCGTGGTTTATTTATTCTCGAAGTCAAAGATTGGAAACTGGACAAGATCAAAAGTAAATTTCCCTCAAGAAAATTTTTACATTGATACCTAGACTACTGAACAAAACTAAAATCGCTACTATTAGCTAAATTTAAGTTATCAACATTTTCAACAAATCCAATAAGTTCATAACTATTTCGCATGAAAATTGCTGTTCCTTCTTTACCTCCCAGGTAATAATTTTCGTTTAATTCATACAAGCGACGATTACCATGAAGTTGAATGGTATCTTGACTGGTGAAATCCCTGATAATAGCGTAGTCTTCTAATCTATTACCTCTATAAAATATATTTTGTTCATTACCTAACACAAAAGTATCTTGACCTATACCCCCGTTTAAAATGTCAATTTCACCTCGTCCTGGATTAGCGGAACTGGGATTTACACCAACCAAAATATCAGAACCTCTACCACCATAAATATCATCGTTGCCTTCTAAACCATAAAGGTGGTCATCACCAGCACGTCCATTAATTTTGTCCCAGCCTTGAGTACCAAAAAGGTTGTCTTGCCTGTTTGTACCATTTACTGGATTAAGTTCAAAAGAAATATTATAGGTGATATCTTGAGAAAATCTTCCATCTGGATATGCTTCTTTCAGAATTATTTCGACATCTTCCAGTCCTAAATTATTGGGTATATCCAGGTTATTAAGATTTAAAGTTCCACCGAATTTTATAGTGTGGTCTTCAGGAGATAAAGCAGATAGCTGAATTGTTGTATAGAACCCATCAGAAAAAGCATTATCAATTATCTTACTTGGCTGCCCTGCAATATTGTTATCTGGTAAATTGTATATAAATTTATCAGATGTTTGTCTGTAGTTTTCCAAATCTTTGATCGCTATATCATCAATCTTCAAAAAGAGATTCCCACCATTTTTTGCTAGGGCTGTATCCCCTACTGCTTTCGCAAGTCCTTGAAGTTGTTTATCGCTTGCACCCTCTGGGAACAGTCTATCCCATTCACTGTTAATTAAGGGAAAAAAGATATATTCATATCCCTGATTTGGTTTAATTTCAACTGTTCTTACAACTGGGTTTGATGTTTCTAAAGTGCCTACTAAATTAAAAACGGGAGGTGCTTGATTTATTTCGGCTTTTTTCCCTTGAGGATCATTAGTTTCATCATAACGAAAAGGATTATCTGGTGCTGGAATATTATAAACATATTGCCACCATCTAACAGATAATTCTGTTTGAGAAACTCCATTAACCCGTTCTTGTGGTCGCAGTACACTAGAAGTTACTAAATCATTATTCATCTTGATTTTATCCTTTCAATGATGTTCATCTTGATGATTCCAATCATATTGTTGGTTATAAAATCAAATTCAATTTGTTGCGTCAAAATGACATAATTAAACCAATAATTAACTAATCAATATTTGATTTAGCATGAAAAGTGTAATAATTAACGTTATGACAGTATTTTCAACACCACAGTAATATAATAATAACATGGTTGTTGGTTTTTATTGTTTATTTGTTTGTTGAGCAAGCAACTGTACTAATATTAATGTGGTAGGCGATCGCCAATCCACAGAAACCTGGAATCCAGAACTATGCTAACAATTTTATCCAATTAACACTCAAGAAAATCAAACATATTTGTTGATTCAAATAATTACCAAAAATTTGCTGCCATTTCTCTGTTCCCATTTTTAATTCTACTAAATCCTTGTCCAATAATTGCATATTTCCAGGGTAACAAAGCACTGTTAATACCCGATATCTAATTTCTTTCATTGCTGGTGACAAAAACAATTTGGCGGCTTCTTTGGTTATTTTTTCGTGCAGTTCCCAGTCTGATTTTAAATCATTCAGAAACTCATTGAACTGACCTAATGTTTGTTTGATTATACCAATATCATCATCTTGGGTTTTAAGCATTTTACCGAGAACAGGGATAAATTCATCAACAATTAAATCACTGTTGTTCATTAAACACTCATCAGCATAGTTTAACAAAAACTCAAAAGCTGGATTACCCTTAGTCTTGTCTTTTACCTGATTATAACCCCTGAAGTGTACAGACATATTAGTTTTCAAGTATTTCCACATACTAATATTTAGTTTTTGTAATCTCTGGTTTCTGGCTTTGGCTGCAAAGATTTCAATATCTTCTTTACTATAATTGCCTACCCTGAGTTCACAGGTACTAATTTCTGGTACTGCTTTATGATGTACAAAACTAGCAGTGATTTCCTTACCATTTCGTAAATGTGATTTTCTCAAGAAAACGGGTTCATTACATACGGGGCATTTAAGAAACCCATAATAATCTTGATAATCGGCTTTTGATGCTGGTATTAATTCACCACCGATTTTTGTGAAAATTGCGTACTGCATAACCTATACCCTGACTCTTAAAAATCTTCAAAAATATTGATATCTACCCCCAAAGATAATATCAACAAATACTGTGCGCTGCTGATGTAATCATAGGCATTTGCTAAATAATCACAAGCAATATAGGAATTTTGGTACATTGGTTTTTGACTGAGTTTTAAATACTCATTTAACAGTTTTTGTTGACACCCCAATTCAGCAATATCAAGAAGTTTATTGATATCCCTGTCTAAAGCAGCTTCTTGTCTGTTGGTGATTAAATGTAAAGTACCCTGTTGATATATATTATACAACCATTGTTTCCAAGGTGTATTCAGATATTGGGGGTTCTGGCTTGTCCAGATTTCCTGGAATTTATTGAGCGTTGGTGGTTCTAGCATATCTCAGTACAATTCTTAGAGGAAAAATCAAATACAGTAAAATCTCTGATAACTAGATAAAGTTTACTCATTAGCTATTAATTCATCCCATATTTGGTTAACTTTGGCGTTAATGGCATCCATTGTGATGGATTCACCTTCATTATTCAAACGTTGACAGGCTTCGTAAAAAAGAATCATTTGCTCGACCTGTGCGCCCTCGGTTCTACCTTGACGCTCGGCTATTAGTGACAAAATTTCTCTAATGTCCCTATCAAGTTTGTAATTAACACGGTCGGTTAATCGGTTTCTTCTTGGTCTTCCCACAATGGCTATTGTTATACTTACGCCTTTATTAAAGCAAAATACATCAGCTATTTTTTATTGTACATTTTTTTACGTATTTTATCTGTATAAAAACCATAAAATTAGAGATAATAGTTATAACAAAGGCGACCGCCCTCCCGCCAAGAAGTTGCAATCGCCCAAACCTCATACAAAGGTTAATTAGATCATGACACAAATAGAGAAAACCAACCCAGACCAAAGTTACTGTACCCGTTCTAGTGATGGTGTCAGTGGCATGAGTGTAACAGCTTTAGCTCAGTTTTGTGGGGTAGATAAATCTACTATTACCAAATTTCTAAACCAAATAAGTAATTCTGACCCGTTGGCGAACGATCTTCAAACTGCGCTGAAACCCTATGCTGGTAATGACTGGAGGCTGTTGACGAATGAAAGATCCGGTCAAGTTTTTATTATTGACGAAGTTTGTCATGCAGTCCTGGAATATTACGCACTGGAAGCAAGAAAGTATAAAGGTAAACAAATAGCAGTTAATAATTATCGCATGATTGCCAAGGCTGGGCTAAGGGTCTATATCTGGTCACAAACCGGGTATGCCCCAATCAATACGGGTTCTCACGTCTTGATTAACAAGGAAGAACTGGCCACTATGATTTCCACTATTCTTCAAGAGCAACTGCAATTAATTTTTGATATCAAACCCAAACGCCCCTGGACTCTGCCAGCTTCCACACCACCAGAACAAGTACCAAATGATTATGTACAGTTAGAAGACGGTTCTTGGCTTTCTCCTGAAGGTTATGAATCAATTTTAAAGCAGGGTAGACGGTCTTTGCCTTGGGACTTGCGACGTGATGGTTTTAATTAAACGGTGAACACTGGGGATTTGGGGATTCTTGGGGGAAACTTTAAAGATAGTTGAACTTTATTAACAACACACACCGTAGGCGATCGCCATAAGAAAACCCAATTCACAAAATTCTTAGAGGAAAACCCTAACAATCATCGCCGCCGCACCAAAAAGGGTAAATTGTACGCTAAGGCTAGAATGTAGATATCACAAGGGTTTCTAGACCATCTTGCAGGAAATTACACATATCTCGGCTTGGGTATGATGTTCAATATGCGATCACCTTAGCAATTTTTAGGGGAAACCTGAAAAGAAACTTTTAAAAACTGCTGGGTAAAATGCTCATAATAACTATCACTATACAAAATATGACAATAAAAACTGCTAGAAAAATTATAAAATCTCTTTGAGCTACTTTATATACTTGGCTGGTAGGAACATACACAATCTTAGTTCCGATAACTGTATTAAATTCCCAGTTCAAACCTTGATTAGCAAGATATTTACCCTGTTTATAGAGAAGTTGTAATGATTGAGGTACTTTATCTAGAGTCGAATGACAATTCAAGCAACTTTTATCAGTAATTTTGATAGGGCGAGATATATAGAAATATTTATTACCATTTATATTTAAATATCCTTGATCAATGTTCTGCAATCCTGGCTGTCGTTGAGTATCTAAATCTTGTTGTTTAAGTGTGTCAATAATTTTGATTTCTTCAAGTGTAGCTTTATTCTTGAGATTAGTCGGATTAATCATCGCGGACTTATAAATATAATCTCCATAATTATTTTTATAGGCACTAGTAAATATATCAAATACTTGATTTACTGCAAACATTGGAATTGATTCTTGTAAAAATTTTTGTTCTGATTGTGTTTTTAATAAAGGTGTAATATAATCATTATGATATTTGCGAACCGAATCCATCGCTGAAATTAACATATTTGCTTGGGATTTCAGTTGAAACTCCGCAGAATTTAAACAAATATTGCCATAAATTAGACCAATAACAATAATCGCTCCCCCAACAAGAATGATTTTTATAGCTTTATAGGCATTTCTTATTTCGGATTGTGTAGAATTGATTCGCGTTGCAAAGTGTTCCAGTATCATCCTATGGATGAAGATATAGCCACCACCAACCTTTTGTAGAAAAATGCGCTCAGTGGCATAGTCTAGAAAATGAGTTAAATTATTAGGAATCAAACCTTCACCCCAGAGGATAAAACGTAAGCTGAAGTGTTGGATACAGGCTATACCACCTCCAAAAAACAACCCTAACATCAGTCCCCAACTTATTATCGAAATTCTTGATTGCAACCCTTTAGGAAAAAATATAAAAATAATTGGAAACAAAATTAACCAGCTAAGTAATACAATAATTATTGCATTGCGAGCAGATGTCCAAATCCCTTGGTTTGGAATAGTTTTTGTTTCTATTTCTGAGCCTCTCAACCCACAAATCAATCCTATAATCAGTGCAAAGATTAATCCCAAAATTAATCCAAATATTACTATTTTCTCGTAACCGCTTGGCCATTTTGGGGTTTTCCAAGTTAAATAACACCATAATACACCCATTGGAGACAAAATTAAACTCCACCTTAGTCCATAGGTTAATCCATTAAGCAAATCTTTTCGTGTTTTTTTCCAAGGACAGGTCAAAGTTTCAAAAGTTTCTATTTCTGCTTTGTAATTTCCAAAAGTCCACCATAAAACTAAACCCCACATTATTGCATTTATGGTTAAGACATTAAAAATGTTAATTTTATCATTATATAAATCTAGAAAATGAACTAAAAATAATATCAATCCAATAGCCAGTATCCCAATTAAAATAGTTCCAATTCTGTAAAGTCTTTTTTGAACATTAGACTGCAACCAATTAGGCTGTATTTTCTCAATTAGAAAGTAAGATTGAGAAGTCTGAAACATTCTTTGTGCCAACCAACTTAACCAATGTATTACCCGATTTTTTGGGTATTTCTGATTAACTCCCTTTCGTTTAAACATCCGCTCAATATAAGCATTGAATAGATGTTCACGACGCTCTTCTAGTGAACCTGTTTGAAGTATTTCTTCTACCTGTTTACCTTGATAAGCCAGGGTCATAACACTTAGTGTCAAAGGAGATTTACCTATTTCTTGCAGTGTGGTATCATCTTTCAACAAAGATTTAACTGCACTTAGTTGTTGACCAGCAGTATCCAAATATTGATGAACCTGCTCAGGAGTCAAAGAACGGATGTAGATCGCGCCTCGTAATCGCAAACGGTTAGAAAGAACTTCATAATCAGCAATACGACTACAGACCACCATTTCAGTCAGTCCATGCGTTTGTATAAATTGGTTGATAGCTTCAACACAGGCTTCCCGCAGGTCAGTCTTTACCTCGTCTAAACCATCTAGTAACAGTAGTAATTTTTGATTTTTAACCCAGTCTTTAGCAATTTCTTGGGAAACTTGGTATTTACTCCAAAGTTCTTGTAGCAGCCAATCTTCAATGGTTTGCCTTTTACTTCCCCAAGAAGATAAATTAAATACTACTGGAATTAGCTGACTCAAATTTGACTCAGCGCGAGTAATTAAATTCTGTGCTAATTTCAAGAGCGTTATGGTTTTACCTGCTCCTGGTTCTCCTAAAATAAGTAGAGTTCGTCCTTCTCCTATCTGATTAAAGAAATCACTTGCATCGCTTCCCGTAGGCAAAATTTGTCTGGAATCTTCTGGTATTTCCTCAAAACCACTAAATGGGCGCTCTATTACATCTAATCGTTTTTCTAGACCAAGTTCAATCATGGCCTGCGTATGCACTGATTTTTCTAAAACACCTTCGATCCAATATTCTTTAACTTTACTGAGTAAAACTTTCCTGTGTCCATATTCTACCGAAGTTAAGGGTTGTTGTATACCAGATGTTTGTCCATTAAATAACTCAGATACTTGGGAAATGAAATATTGAGAGACAGTACCATTATTTTCTTGAATAAACCCTTGAATATTACTACCATAAATGTTAACAACATTATCATCATTCATGTTATAATCACTCCATAAATTAACTAAAACTTTGATTAATTGTACCAGTATTCTGCTGTGTCAAACCCTGAACTTTTCCTCCAGAAATTTGAACACTAAATTTTCCCTCTGCTGATTCTTGAGGATTTAATTGCTCCATTAACTTTTGAGCCAATTTAATAATTTCCTCATCTTTATCAGCACCAACTTCAGTTAATTCATCTTCTAAAAGAGCTTTTGTTTTTTCAGGTTTTTGTTCATACTTATCCAGAATAGTCACTGAACCTGATTTACCTTGGTTCTCAAATTTACGTTTAATTAAAGCTTTCAATCCTTCATAAGTATCTTGAACTACACTACCCGCTGTTTTGGCTGTGCCAGCTACTAAGGCTGTGAGAATAAGAGAAATAGAATCCATGAAATCATCTCCTTATTTTTAATAGGTTTTACTAATTGTCTCAACTTTATTGCACAATAAAATACATCTAACGAATGATTTTGATTATGAACGCATTAATCCGAAACACCCAATTTACACATCTAATAATTTCCAAGGGTTTACACTATAATCCTGAATAATTTCCAAGAAATTTAAAAAGTATCAAAAACAGCAAAATTATATAAAAAATTATTATTTAAGTTAGTCAAATTGTGATAGATATTAATTCCAGGGAATTTTTGCTGTGGTAATCCCTGTTTTTATTGTTTCAATATTTATAAAGGTTGCCCTTACAGTTTTTAAATTCCTTTGTTAAATAGGAATAGAAATATCTACGGTTAGCAAAGCGAACTGACGAGTCAGCACTTGCACTATTGCCAACTCTCCAAATTCCTTAGCTGTTAATTCCCCCAATCTCACTGCTAAATTGTAATTTATGGTTTCCTCTAAGAAAATTTCCCAGTAATTACCCTGGTATTAAATATCATATTGACGTTTCCTCTAAGAATTTCTCAGTACCACCACAATGTTTAAGTTGGGAATCTCCATTTAAGTGAATGTACATAGTATTTCATTGTTTTTAAAGTTTTAATGTTCTTTGGGTTTCCCGTCAACATTGATGTTATTGTGCAGTAGTTACATTTATTTACAAAACATCATGAAAAAGTTAGTAGTATTGCCCTTGGTAGCAATGGTATTGGTAGCAGCAGTAAGTCCAGCATTTGCCCATTCTGGCAGAACCAATAGTGCGGGGTGTCACCATGATTCTAGAACCGGTGGGTATCACTGTCATTAACAGTAACTCTGGGATTTCTGTTTGGGGAGTCCCTGATTTTGATTGTTTACAATGCTTTCATGACTCAATCAATTTATTCCCCTCTCTACCTGCAAATTTATCACCGCGAAGGCACTACCTGGTCTTTTTATCCAGGCAAGGTGTTTTATAATGCTCATGGAATTGCTACTGATTTAGATTCAACTTTATAAAGGAATGGATTAACCAAAGCTAAGATATTGATTGAATTATTCAGAGTCAACGGTGGTAAAAACGGTTATTATATTGCCAATATTCGAGATAAACAACATTACTACTGTGGTTCTGATTGGGCAGATGTTAAAGTTAAATTGCGTCAGCTAGGAATTGGCAGGAATGACCCCAATTAATTATTTTTCCTCTAAAAATTTCCAAAAGGCTGACCCCACAGTTCCCACATTTCTTTGTTGAATGGCGATCGCCACATTTGAATTAACGCTTGTTCTAAATCTTGACGTGGTTTTCTCTCCACTGGGGCATCCCACCAAAACGCGATATTCACTGCTGTTTGTAGTTGATAACGGTGATGTAATTCTTGATAATTTTCAATATAGCTCTTACAATCATGAACCCCCTTCCACCTTTTATTACTGTGTTTTGTTTCCCCAATGTACAATAATAATTCAGATGCACTATCAATGATAAAATACAGGGCTGCTTGTCCGTAATCATCAGGCATCCGGTAAAATGCCATTGATTGTAATTGCAATTTAAACGGATCTATGGTGTCAGGGTTACAGTGAGATGGTACAACATCAAATAAAGTTACCTGCTTTGGTGGTTCACTGTTTCTAATACTTTGTTAATAATTAAACACCCGCGATTTCCACTGTTGTAAAAATTCAGCATCCATCACTGGTTTTTGGTTTCTTAATATTTTGTATTCGGTATTCCCAAATAAACTCAGTTGTTTCATAATCATATTATAATCTTTTATGCTTTTATTTTACTATACTTTTATTCATTATGCCCCAATCCCACTACTCTTTTGAACCCCAAGAAACCCGAAAACGCACTACATCCTTAGACCCTGCTAACATTAGTATGGGAACTAAAATTATGACGGTGCAACAGGTTGTTGATAGATTTGTGAACAATCGTTTAATTCCTGCTGAGTTCCCTCACAATCAACATATTTGGAATACCCAAGCTAAAGGTAAATTAATTGAATCCTTGTTGTTACAGTTACCTTTGTCTGTCTTTTATATTGATGCTACCAATGATGAACAATGGGTGATTATAGATGGTACACAAAGAATTATTACATTTAAAGAATTTATAAACCAGGATTTCACATTAGATGGTTTAGACTATTTTGGCGATTTGCATGGTAAGTATTTTAGTCAACTCACACCACGTTGGCAACGCAGGATTAAGGAAACTAAGTTAACTTTACATCTGATTTTAAGGGGTACATCATCTGAAATTGTATCCAATCTATATCACCGGATTCGTTTTGAACAAATTCAATAATTTACCATAATCTATTAACATCAGGTAAAATATAATAACATTATATCTAGGGTTTTCCAATGGACAGAAATCATTACGACAAATTAAGTGGTGAAGAAAAGTTAGCATTTTTAGAAAAGGCATTGGAACATTTGACAATAGACGAAAAAGCCAAGTTAGTTAAAAAATTATTGCCTGTCAAAGACGATAATAGTTGTACGATTACAATGGGAAATTCTCAGGTTCATGCTAATACTGTTTACCAATTTAATCTTAATAGTAAAGATGAAATAGCTGATTTATGGGGGGCGATCGCTGACAGAATCAGAAATAACTCTGATGATAAAGTCGAGTAAAATATGCCACAACCACAGATACCGCTACAGCAAAGACAAGCAGTACAAATTTAATACTACATAAACTTCCTTTTTGGGAGTTTTTTTATTGAGATACCAAGTCTAATTTAGTGCTGGGGAATTACCTAACAAAAATTCTTAGAGGAAAAATATTATTTATTGGATTTCCCCTTGTTTTTACTGAGTGTGATAAAGTTTTTGATTTCCCGTACACAATAACCTTTACTGATCATGGTGGCGACAGTGTGAGCGATTTTGGCAGGGACTCCCACAGAACGGTTTTTCCATTGTCCATCAATCTTTTCCTCCCAAGAATACCCCCAACGCCAATGTAAATAATTATGCTTATCTCTTGTTCCATCAACACGGGGATAACTAGCGATTCTGCCATCTTTTAATTTCTTGTTTTCAATGTACTGATACAAACAACCACAGGCACGGGATTTATCCGTACTTAAACTTTCCTCTAAGAATTTTTCAGTAGTCACCAACTCCGGCGATAGTTGAGAGGTACTGGACTCTGGAGACAGCGACAGATGCAACTCTGGGGTCAAGAAGATTTCCTGCTGCCTGTCTTTGTTTTCTAACAGTGCCGTTGCCGGACGGGACTCCAAGGGGTCTAGCCAACTCTTGGGGATATCGTACCAATCGCTGAGGATAACCGGGTTTAGCACCTCGCCTTTGGGTAATAATCCCAGCTTCTTTAATTGTGTTTCTAACTTGCTCTGTCCAGGGGGTCGTGTTTTCCCAGTTGATGACAAGGCGGCGGGAGATTCCAACCAAAAGTAATCGTTCTCTAAGGAAGGGTGCGCCAAAGTTTCCTGAGCATACACAAAGCCATTCCGCATCGTAGCCGAGCTTGGTAATTTGTCTAAGAAACTGCTGGAAATAGAGAGCTTGACTTCCTGGTTTGAGTCTGCAACTGAGCAATCCGGGGACGTTTTCGATAATAAAGAACTCGGGTCTGATTGATTCAATGGCACGTTTAACGGCGGGGAAACAGTCTCGCTCGTCGGCTGCACCAAGTCGTTTACCGTTGACTGAAAATGGTTGACAGGGTGGGGAAGCGGTGATGACATCAACTCCCTGTTTTCGGATTTCCCTAACTGGTATGCTTCGCACGTTTCCGTAGTTGGGGATACCGGGGAATCGTTTTGAAAGGATGTCTGCACAGTAGTTATCGGTTTCACAGACACCCACAAGTTCTCATCCTGTCTGGAGTCCTGCAATTCCAAAACCTGCACCAACGCCGGAGCATAAGTCGAGTTGTCGCATTTTTCCTCTAAGAAAATCAAACTAACTTTGTCACTGACCTCAAACCACCCAATGGTAAACCCCAGTTCCACCGCATTACTGATAGCTGACAACTCAACACCCAAAGCTTGACTTAGTTCCTGTGTTGAAGCTGCTGAACCGTCACTGAGGAATAAGGCGATCGCCCCCAACAATTGCCAATGTTCACTGAGTTGATTGAGAAACCAAACAGGACTTAAATATCGTTGTTTGATGTAATCGGTGACAGTGATAACTCCGTATTCGCAGAAGATAGTGTGACCATCGTAGGAACATAAACCATCATTCCAGGATTGACGGTAATTCCAGGGTGTAGCAAGCAAAGTATTCATAGTTAGTCATCTCCTAAGTATGCCTTTGAAGCACCTGCCCAGTCGTAGTTTTCGATTTCTTGTTTGCGCTGCTCGATTTCTTGGTTTTGATTTTCTGTGCGGTCTTGACAACCAGACATTTTGACTTTGTTGTAGGCTTCTTTGAGTTTTCTGTTAATCCGTTGGGTTTCCACAGTTTCCTGCCACCCCTGGCGCTCGATTAAATCCAACTTCTGACATATCAAACTAGAAAACCGAGTATCAAAATTGTTCATGCTTACATTTGCCCCAAACCTTTTATTAAAGGCGTTGCACCCCGGATTTTGGCACATTGGCCATTTATCTTCATTTTCTTTGTATCCAGGTATGATTCGTTTAACTAGGGTGCTGTAAATTACGCCGTAATCATGACAACAAAAACAAGACCATTTAGGATAAAAGATTTCCTTGTCTTCCTGTTGTTGTGGAGGTTCTAGGGGCATCCTGTCAAAAAACGGTAGTTCCATATCCTGGTTCATTTTTTAAACCCTCCTCTGCTTCTTTTTCCCAACCTGGAATCCAAATCAAATTGTTGGCACTAGCCCATTCATAAAAACTGGTGCGTTCCGTTCTTTCTTCTGCAATCTCATACATAAACGAGTAATGCCCAATCACCCGTATTCTGGTAAGCCATTGTTCCCTAAGTGGGTGGTTTTGCCATTTCATGGTCTGTGCTGCTGAAACTTTGCCTTGGGATTTCTCCCACTGCGATCGCAAATCTTCCCATTGTTTTTCAATCAACTTCTGCGGGAATGTTGGGGGGTTCGGTAACTTTTTGACCTGAGCCAAACAAAAATTTTCAAAACTTTCTCTTTCTGAGTCTGAGAGAGAGTCTTTATAAGTTTGTAATGTCTGTAATGTCTGTAGAGAGCCACAGCTTTTTTGTGTTAAAGGTTCTGCGGTGTTTTTATCCCGTGCGTGGGATTCTGTGTCTCGCGTGTGGGATTCTGTGTCTCGCGTGTGGGATTCTGTGTCCCGTGTGTGGGATTCTGTGTCCCATGCGTGGGACAGTTGTTCCGGTGGTGGGACAGACTGAGAATCATTGTTAGAACCGGGTTCTGGACTAGGATCTGATGGTTTTGGCGAATCGAAATCATCAAAGTCATCAGTAATTGAGTCGGTTTTGATGATGATTGAACCCGTAGTTTCCCAACTACCATCGTTGTTAGAGGAAATGGTGCTAATTCCTCGATAAAAGGCGGATCTGCTGATTCCCCATTCCGTACAAAATTCTGAGATATTGTCAATTTTGAGGGCTATGCCCGGAGGTCTTAAAATCTCTTTGATCACCAACAAATAACCAGGAGTAGAAAGGTATTTTTTTTGATACCAGTCCTTAGCGGTTTGGGCGGTCAGAGGACAAAATTTGCGATTACCCATTCTCCGCTTTGTCATGAACCCAACTCCGCAAATGTTACTTGGTCAAAAGTTACTAACACATCAAAAGCAACACAAGAAGCAGCAATATTAGGTATTTGTTGTTCATATTCGGCAGTGCCAAACAAATGCAGACGTTTTTGGTGTTCTGGGTAGAATCCTGAATAAATAAGAACTTGACCTAAGCCAGCTTTCCAGTCTTTAACCCGTTTGACTTCAATGATTTCAGTGTCGGTTAATAAATCAATTCGACCAGCAGGGGTTGTGACTTTCGTTAGTCCGCCTAGCTGAGACTTGAGGTTATCGCGGACAATAAACTCCATGTTTTCCCTACTATTTATTTCCAGCCAGTCTATTCGCCCCTGTTCTTTTAATTTGCTGATAGCCTTATAAAATGTGCTAACTGATATACAAATCTTTTCACAGAAAACTTCAACATCTTTGATACGCAGTTTTTGCCCCGGCGCACGGAAAATCCCAACAGCATAGTAAACAAGACCGGTGGCGGTAATGATTCCGTCTTTGTAGTCCTGGATTGCTTTCGCTAACGACAGACGGTAATGCTGATTGGGTTTAGGCGCGATAGTTGTTGTCATAAATGCACCTTAACTTGTTTAAATAATAGTGGTAGAAAAAAGCTGAGTCAGTATGGTTACGCCACGCAAGCTATCACCAAAGTCGGCAACCTGCTTAATCCTGCGGAAACTTGCAGGAAACTATGGGAAGTAACAGAAAACCTGCCAAAAAAGGGTAAAAAATCTCTTAGTTCTATCTGAAGACAGTAGAACAATTCCTGTTTATGGTTCATAATGGTAATTAAGAAATTTTAATTTTTGATTTTTTGCCTTAGCCACTGTTATGGTTAAGGTATTTTCTTACATTTAATTTCAGCCCCCCGTTGCAAACTAAAAGTAATTAGATTAAAATTAGTGATGTGTAACTTATGGAAATTTCTAAGTTATACGCTCAATGAGTCCGATACTTTCGTGGTACTGTTGGCAAAGCATCAGGATCTTGATACAATTAAATAATATACCATTTATTTAAATAAATCAAATGACTCGTATAGAAATTTTGGTAGATGCCCTAAAAAAAGCGATCGCGCGGGGAACAAAAGCATCACATATAGCGCAACAATCCGGTGTGAATGCTGCTGTTATTTCACGCTTGATATCTGGGAAACAGCATGACATCATGACAGAATTTTATTTTGACATTCTGGATTGCTTAGATGAGGATATTCGGAAAGAAGCAATGACAAAACTGGGGATAAAAACTGAAGTTAAACCAGAAGAAATGGTGAAATATTTGAAAGGTAGACAAATAGCGCAATTGATTCCGTTATTGAATGGTGATGACAGAGCCGATATTGCTGAAGCTATAGCCTTGTCTATGCGGAGTAATAGTAAAAATATTTACGTTTAAACAAATACCATAATTATTGAGTTATTTGTGGTTAGGAATAATATTCAGTAATTTGTAGTCTTTTACTTATATGCTGATATAAAACAATAAATTCTAAGTATTTAGACTATAAGTTTAATATATGCTAAGACTTGTCAAGAAAGCAGTAAAAATACTATTAATAGTATTAAGTTTAAAAATTTAATCAAAATATTATATGATGATATAAGTACATAATAGTACAACTTCTTACCAATTTAGGATTGCAAACATTGAGTCAGCAATAGTGTTGATAGGGTATTCCTAGAATCAAAAGCTATAATTTTACAGTGCCAATAACTTTATGCAAGTCAACATTAGAAAAATAGAGAGCAATTAGGATGAGCCAAGATCAACTAAATCAAATCCTTAGTCAGTGCCATAATTTAGACCAGGTAGCTATTACTAGTGTGATCAAAAATTTAGCTGATAAACTAGATAATCAGCAAAAATCTCATCTTTTAGAATACTTAACTTTTGGCGTAAGTGCAGATGTCAAAGCAAAACTGGTTAAGCAGTTATTGGGCGACAGTGGTTTAAGGGTAATATTTGGACAATCGCAAGTAAATGCTACTAATTTCTTTAATATTCAGTCTGCTTCTATAGAACAATTATCAGATATCATGTTAGCAATTGCTCAAGTCATCAGAAATTCTTAGAGGATACCCATAAGGTATTGACTGATATTGTTGTTCCTATTGATTCAGCAAAAATACATTTATTAAAAGAGTTCAGTTTCCGTGACCTCATCCATTTATGGGTGGGGTTTGTTGTGTATTGGTGAATTTACTGACTTTTTCCTCTAAGACTCCAAATCATCTGTTAAAATTTCTAACCATTAAGATATAGAAATTTTATATTTTCATAATAAATTTTTTACTATTGTATGTAATTATCATGGATAAATATGTAAAGTGAACTTGACATAAAAAACAGTTTTACGGTTTGAGGTATGAAAAAAGAAAAGTTTGTAAAACTGTTAAAGCGACGTGGTTTAAGTCAAGAAAGATTTGCTGAACTCGTAGAAAATGCCTGGTGTACCATTTCCGGTCGTAAACTTTCCCGTCAGGCTGTTAGTGCTTGGGTAAATGGTCATGCAATACCCCAATTCTCCCCTGTTGAAACTTTGGTAGTTCTCGAAATCCTTGAATGCACCCTCACCGAACTTGCTTTGGCTTTTCCTCATGAGGATGATTCCCATTGACAATGTAAACTTAACCTTACATACTGTGTATAATGAGTAAGGTGCTTTATGAAACTACCAACAACTTTTCAGGAACTTGACCTCACTGGATTTAACATTGAAACCAAACAGTACAATAGTATTACACGGGAAATGCTAGACATCGCCTGTGCTGTTCTCCAAAAAAATCAGATCGGTATTGTTACCCGTAGTGTTCAATCTGCTTTAAAATACATCTATGGTATTGGTGGCAGTGCTGATACTGTTTGCTATTTACTCAAGGAATGGCGGGCTGATAATCTCGCGGTTCTCAAACAATCCAAAACCCACAACAACCTCATCACTGCAATTCTTGAACTCTCTAATGACGGTGTTCTCGATGAGTCTGATATCCCCGGTGATTTTTTGGACTCTATGAGACAGTTGGTGATCGCAATCTACAAACTTGCCTACCAAAATGCCGATACCACTGTTTCCGGTGACAGAATCAAACATTTGATTACTGAGAACGATGTATTAAAACAACAACTTATTGATTTTCCGCAGTTACAATTAGAATTAAACTTTTATAAATCTGAGTGTGAACGTCAACGCAGTGAACTCAAAGAAGCCTATATAAATCTTAATCAACAGAAGTTAATTGAATCTGAAGATGACCTTTAGATGCGAGATAAAACCCACAAGCATGACGTAACATATGCGGATGCACACTTATCGCCAAGCCAGCCTGAGTACCAGCGCCTAATAATGTTAAAAGCTGTGGCAGCAGCCATCGGAGTTCCACGCTCAGAAACAAACAGGTAAGGGGAATTAGGATACTCTCGTTTTAATTGTCGTAGCCACCTTAACTCTCTTGCACGTAACGGATGGGTAGAACTAAGACCATGCTTGAGCCGATTGATATAGATCGTGCCACTAGAAAAATCTACCTGCTCCCATCTCAGTGTTACCAATTCTGATACCCGTAAACCATGACGATAAGCCAGTAAAATTAAAGTCCCATCTCTCAAACCATGCCTACCCACTCTTGAAGCCGCTTTAATCATAGCTTCCACTTCATTGGGCAGCAAATGTTCTCGTGTGCGTTTTTCCAAGTTGGGAACTTTCAGAGGAGGAGAATTGTGAGTCATAAAAACCAACTTGCCCATAAAAGATAATTGGGTACTCTGACAGAATCATCAACACAATCAACTCCCCACAAATTCCATCTTAAAAACTTGCCCAAAAATAGTTCTTTTTGGTAATGTTCCTATACATGAAACAAAGATTCATCGCTTGTTAGTGATATATATCTTTTGAAACTAAAAACTATACACACATATTCATATTAACAAGTGGCATCAATAGAACGTACCGCCTATCCAAGATTTAAACGTCAATTCACCGCCAAAGAACTGACGCTAATTTATACACCTAACAAAAGTGAAATTGCTTTCGCTTACGCTACAACTAAAGGTGAAAGTAATATTCTCAACCAGAAATGTTGAATGTCGTTACAAAAGTTTACATATTCAGTTATAGTAGTCCTATTAAGGGTGAAAATGTCAACATCTCATGATATCTTCCATCCAATGAACATAACTAATTTGTTGACACATACAAGCTTGAAGATAGCGGAATTTATCTAACATTTTATTACCCCATTCTTGAGGAACAGATACAAGTTGTAAAATTAGATAAGCGATGAGACTGGCATAAATTTGTATGCCAATACCATTAACATTTTTGGTAATTAATCTATCTAGTTTTAGGTGCATCTTTAAGAATTTCCATAATAATTCAACTCCCCAACGTAAACGGTAAATATCCCTGATTTCATCATCTGTAACTGCTGCCTCTCCATCTGACGGTAAATTCGTGACTAAGCGAAATTCAGTTTTAGTTTCTAAATCACAAAAATTAACTACCCTATAAGCGGGAGCATCACTCGCTGAACCGATTTTGACTAATCCAGTTCCCGATTCAAATTCTAGTTTCCAATTATTCTTAATTCGCACTACAAAATATTTGTCTTTTTGCACTAATTCCTGCATAAAATTTAGTCCCGCAAAACCTCTATCCATTACCCCAACAGCATCTTGCGGTAAATTAGACATCATTGATGAACCAAATTTATAATCATGATTATGTCCAAAATTTATCAAATTATCTTCTGGACTTCCTGTTGACAGATTGAGGGAACTAAAAAGTTTTACTTGATGATGTCCTAAAACCCATAGTAACTTACTTGTTAAGGTAATTACTGTAGAATCAATTGGACAAATGGCGTATTTATCATGTAACTTTTTGTGAGCTTTTTTCTGGACTAATTTATTCAATTGATGATAAATCTTTTGGAAGATTTCTTGATTTCTGTGTGTGTTAGCCTTGGAAAAAGTCGAAATCCTTACATCAATCCCTGTATTGTTTAATCTTTTAAATAAGTCCCTCATACTTGTTAAACTATTATCCAAGGCATAACCCAACCAACACTCAACGTAAAGACGGGTGTTCAAAACCGGATAATCATTTTTTGGCAAGGATTTGAGGATGTCTTTGACAATCTTGGGAAATGAATTTATAATCATGATCAAATCAATATTTTGATATAGCTTGCTCAAATTTTAATATATTTTGGGCTATTTTTATCACAGATTTCTTAACATTCAACACTTCTGGTACTTTTGTACTTCATATTTACATAAATTACTGGCTATAATTAACCCACAAAAGCAATTAGATAATACCTTAATTACCTAGCCAAGAAGTAGCATTACGATTAAATTAAAACTATAACCGACAGTAAATTATATCAAAAAGCCTATCAAGTTTACATCAAATGATAGGTTATTAATCAATAAATATTAGTCAAAATAAAACTTACAATTCAAATTAACTACTGAACTAAATTGATCAGCAAATTTATTTTTACTTTGAATCATTTGCGAATTTAAGCAACTGAAAGCTTAACTTATGACTAGAAAAAGGAAACTCAGAACCGTGAATGAAAACGAACAGAATCAATCAAATGAAGACACTACACAAAATCAACAGGCAACAACAGATAATCAAACAGTAGAAAATCAAACTGATCCAACAGGAAGAATAGTAATTATCACAGGAGATAAAGGAGGTGTAGGTAAATCCACATTTGCAAGGGGATTACTACATTTATATCTCAACAAACAGTTAAAGTATTTAGCTTATGACTCAGATCATCGTAATGCCCAATTGTATAGACATTACGACTCAGCACAACCTGGAGTAAAGCTACTTGATATTTTTACAAGAGGTGGTGCAGATGACTTACTAATAGACTTAGAAAAAGAACTTCCCCCACTGGTATTAGTAGATTTACCAGCCCAATCAGGTCTGTTTTTTGAGAATTTCGAGAAAGACTTGGGTGTATTTGATGCTGTCAAAGGCTTGGGATACAGAGTCACAATGGTGAGTGTACTATCTAGGGTAAAAGACTCAGTGAATATATTACGAATTCTTCACAAATACTGTGGCGATCGCGTTGATTATGTAGTTGTAAAAAATCTTTTTCACGGTGAAGCTGATAAATTTGAACGCTACGATAGTTCCGATACTCGGACTAAACTTTTAGCTACTGGTGCAGTAGAAATTAAAATGCCAGATTTGTTTTTCAAACCCTATGACTATATTGATGAGAAAAACTTAACTTTTGGTCAAGTTTTAGAGGATAAAGAAGCCAACATTGTCATCAAATCTCGTGTTTCAGCTTGGTTGAAGGAGTTTGAACAAAGCGTGTTAACTGCTAATCAATTATTGGGGATAAAAGAGAATGCAGTCGTCACAGATCAAGCAGCATAACCAAAATAATTCAAGGATTATCCCCAATCCTAAACGACTGGTGATGACAGTTGGTGATGCTAGGGTAGGTAAGTCAACTATAGCACGATTGTTGATTGAACTTTATCTAGAATCAAAACTAAATCTCAGAGTTTATTACAGTGGTAATCGCAATAAGTTATATGCTTATCAGCTATTATTACCTATTGCTCAATTGCCATTAACCCAAGGTGGTGCAGACCAATTATTAATTGATTTAGAAACTTTTTCTGATGTCCAAGTAGCTTTGAGTGACTTACCAGGACAAAATTTTGAAGAGTTCCGACAATTTGCACAAGAAGTTATGCTGTGGGATGCCATTGCACAATTAGGTTATCGCATTACATTTGTGCATCCAATATCATATCGTCGAGATTGCACAGAATATTTGCAAGAACTTTTTAATTGTTATGGCGATAAAGCGGATTACATCATTATCAAAAATCTGTATTTTGGTGATGAATTTCCTTACTATGACGGTTCTGATATCCAACAGCATATCCAAGCAAATGGAGGTAATGAATTGTATTTGGGGAGGTTATGGAGGGATAGTTATGAATTAGTAGAATCTTTGGATTCACCTTATAGTTATGCAGTGCAAAATTACGAGATAGATTTTATGAACCGTTCTCGTGTGTTTAACTGGATGGAAGAATTTAGTGAGCAAATTAGCAAGAATAAACATATTGAGGAATTATTGGGTTTATTAAACATTACATCGTCATTGGATTTATCAAATCAATTAAATGGCGATTTTTAATTTTTAGTTTCAATATTACAAACAGACTGTACCAAGTTATGTTTCAAGGATTGAATCTGTTGATCAATATTAAAGATTTAGAATCATAACAAATTGAGACTCAAAATGTTTAAAAAACAGGACTTACGCAAAATATCTCTCAAACTCTATTTCGTTCGTGTCTTCATGTCTTCATGTCTTCATGATTCATTATTCCATGACTTGTACGTAATACCATTTCTTTGTGAGGCTGCGCCAAATTTTAGATTGAGCTTTTCTCTCTGTGTAGCGCCAGTTGCTGCCTCTTTCAGAGGAGCTATGCCTACTGCACGCTGCGCGAACGCTAACAAGTCGGGAAACCCGCCCAACGCACTGGCTTCTCTGTGCCTCTGTGGTTCGTTTATTTTAATTCAGCACATCTATGGCTATGACACGCTACGCTATCATACAGAATTGATATAAGTCCTAATCCAAGTTAATTTTCAAAGTTTTTTGAAAACCGAAATATTTTATATTAGTCAATTACAAATCCAACAAGCATTATGTATATTATTAATCAAAATTATCAATTAATTTTTATATGTTGCCCTATTTTCGCTAACTAGTATAAAAACCCGATACCTTATATCTAAAAACGAACATTAGCTTATGAATACATCTGTAGAATCTACTTTAGATACAACATTAGCAGGACAGTCAGACCATTTTAAACAGAAAGTTCTAGATGTAGTTAGACGTTCTGGTATCAATCCTAAAGATCCGTTGTTTTTGGTGTTAAGTTCCCTGGGTAAATTTGAGGTCTTAATGGAAGACATACCAGGAAAACTTAACACTGTAGTAGAGGGTTGGACAACAGAAATAGATGACAAACTTGATAAAGCATCAAGTGTAGCCATTGTTCAACAAAAAAGCGCGATCGCCAAAGCAATATCAACCTTGTTAAGCAAAGCAGAACAGAAAAAATCTAGATCCGTCTTTAATCCTTTAATAGCCACTGGTCTGGTATTATCTGGTTTGTTTGGTATTGTTATGCTGACTGGTAATATATTTTTCCTTTGGAGAGGTAGAGGGTTAACAGAACCAGTTCGCTTGACCGTGGAAGAACAGGAAATTCTGAATTGGGCTAAGTCAAAAGACGGAGAATTTGCTCGTCAAATTATGAAGTGGAACGATTTTGACCTGAGTGTTTGTCGAGCAAAAAAAGCTCAATTAAAAGGCAGATGTATGGTCTGGGTTGTGAATAACGAAGAAAGACAACGTTATCTAGACCAATTAAATCAAAAATCAAAATCAAGCCGTTAAACTGATTTGATTCGTTTCTGGACTATCTATCAGTCCCTCTACAATTGCTTTCGTAGCAGCTTGAGCGCGATTTTGACAATCGAGTTTAGTTAGGATGCGATGGACATGAGACCTCACAGTACCTACACTCAAAAAAAGTTTGTTGGCAATTTGATTGTTTCTATCACCAATAGCAATCATCTGCAAAATCTCTAATTCCCTAGAACTAAGTGAATATTGGTGGAAAACTCGTTTCTTTTTCATACTGGGAAGAACTGCCATAGTTTGAGGGTGTAAATTTTGAATTAATATTTTAGCGATCGCAGAATCTAACCAATGTTCTTCTTTGTACGTAACATAAATAGCTTCTGCTAACTTTTCTTTGGCTATCATTAGACATCTCCGAAAAAGAATCAAATTATGGTATAACAAGGTAAAATCGTGCATCTACCCTGAGATTATGAGCAACATAGTTGAGTAAATTCATAATAATCCTGAAGAATCACAACGGTTATTAGGACTGCATTATGAACAGCTAAAGCAACTTATAGAGAAAGCAATAGAGCTACATAATAATAAAAAGGAATTGGCAGAATCTAAAAAAGTTA